>JAZULW010000087.1:0-5230 GCA_045603285.1 Acutalibacteraceae bacterium
AGATTCCCTTGTTTCTCCAGACGATATATAGGCGGTGCGGAAATTTTGTTGCGAAATTTAAAAAATCCTGTCAAATTCCTGTCAAAAAAAGAAAAACCCGCTGTTTTAGCGGGTTTTTAAGGATATGGTGGAGACGAAGAGAATTACTAACCCTGCATTTTGTTAAATTTTACAAGTTCACTATATCACAGAAAGTGGCTTAAATCAAGGGTTTGTTAGCGTTTTTTTATTTTTTTGAATTGGCTTGAAAACTGCAATATTTGAAAAAATCCTGCCAAATTCCTGCCAATTACACGTCTTCCAAAACGGACACGGCGCGTTCTTCTTCTCTCGGATAGAGGTGACTGTACGTGTTCCAAGTTTGCTGTACGTTGGAGTGGCCGAGGCGGCGAGAGATCTCCATAATGTTTATTCCGGAGTTTGCCAAAAGGGAAGCGTGGCTATGACGGAAGTCGTGAATCCGGATATGCTCAAGGCCTGCCTCTTTGGAGAACTGGGTGTTTTTGTGTTCGATGGTCGTGTCGCGAAGTGTAGAGGGGCCGCCACATACACGGAAATCGCCCGAAAAGCCTTTTATTTGCTTTTGGAGTAATCGGTGTTGCTCTAAAATTAAAACGAGTTTTTGGGGTATTTGGAGCGTTCTATAGGACGATTTGTTTTTGGGCGGGGTTTCTTGATCGCCGCCTTTTGTTTTTTGGGCAATGCTGCGGCGCACGTGGATGAGGTTGCCTTCGATATCCGACCATTTGAGGGCGTTGATTTCGCCTTTGCGCATACCGGTATAATAGGCGATATTGAAAAACACGTAGAAGGCACTATCGCTCATCGAGTTATCTTTGTATTGTTCGGCCACGGCGATGAATTTGCGAAATTGATCGGGGGTGTAATAGTGTAATGCTTCCTGCTCGTGTGTGAAATAGGCATCGCGGAATCGACCGACCTTTTTCAGCGTGTTTGTTTTCAAATAATCCATCTTAATGGCGAAGTTAATCAAGGCGTTTAATTCGCGATAAGCGTTATTTTTGGTGGTGATTTTGCTATCTTTCTCGGCGATGATATTCTTCCACTCCTGTAACCGTTTCGTGGTAAGATCTTCTAAGCGGTCTTTGGCCAAATAGGGGAGGATGTGGTTGCTCAGAATGGATTTGGTTTTTTCAAGCGAGGATTGCCTCACATCTTTTTTCTTGGCAAGAATGTATTCATCGTGCAGCATTTGTACGGTTATGTTTGAGGGGGAACCCGTTTCGCCGAGCTGATGCAATAAGGAAAGTTCTTCCATCTTTGCTTCGGCAGCACCATACACACGCTTGGAAATTTGTCGGTGCTTACCGCTCGGATCCGTGTAATGGACAGCGACGCGGTATTGCGCTTTTCCGTCTTTGGTTTTTCCTGTCTTGTAGATGGGCATAAAATTACCTCAAATTTTTAAAATCACTAATAAAAAGTCTTGCTTGACATTTTTCGACGGCGGTAACCGCCTTTATATGCTCTTTTTCAGCAAAGCCATACACCTACAATGAAAATTGGAGGTGTTTATGGTGGAAAAAGGAAAGTATTGTCAATCGAAGGAATTGGCACGACGGGTTTTGTCGGAATATGAGGTGCGGGAGTTACCGGTGGATGTGGCGGAGTTGTGTAGGCGAATGGGGATACAGGTTAAAACATACCGACCGAAAAACAGCAACCCAGGTCAAGCGTATTTGCTCAATGGTAATCCCGTGATTCTTGTTAGTGTGCAAGAGCCTGTTGCTCAGCAACGTTTTATTTGTGCGCATGAAATGGGTCACATCCTAATGGGGCATGTGGGAGCATGGCGAGATATTTCGAATAACAGCAATGTACCACGTGAGGAAAGAGAGCGGGCAGCTATGGAGTTTGCCGCCGAATTGTTAATGTTGCCCCAATAAAGTGCTCTCAATGCTTAAAATATCCGGCTGTGTGCGGGAGAATTTTACACCTCGCCGAATCATAGCAAGCGTTTTCCGACATTTACCATCGATTGTTTTTGCCAGATGTTCACTTGTGATGCGCAGATGATTGGTACCGATGGTGTATTCACGAACAATATATTTTTCCGATACAGGGAAAATATCTGAAATAACAAAGGCTGCCAATTGATCATTGTCCAACTTTGTGACATGGAGGATATCGCAAGGCTTTCCCTCTTGCGTTCGTCGCTCAATGATTTTTTGATATTTTTCAACACGACTGCTCATGGGGACCATCCAAAACAAACCGGTGCGATCGTCCTTGAAAGCATAATAATGGGGACGATTTTGGTCTTTATTTCCTTTCAAAAACGGATCAGGAAAATCAATGAAGAACTGATCCGAGACGATGTAAAATCCTCTGCTTGTCAACTTTTGTACCTCCAAAAAAGAAACCCTCCCGATCGTCTCGGGAGGGTGCACCCGCCATTTATATACCGCATACGGGGCAGCGGTAAACTTTCGACCCGACCACTTATATACCGCCTATCGGTCAGCGGTAAACATTGCAGCATATACTGCCAATCCAGTATATGCTTTTGCACCCATAATATAACATATTGATATTTCGTTTGTCAATGGTAATGTTTCACAAAAAAATCGTGAGGATTATAGTTTAAGATCCGGTGCGGCATCAAGTTTCTCTTGTGAAGTGATTGCCGGCTTATCATCGGATCCATCATAAGCGGCGAGGGGGATAGTAGCACCGCCTTCGGACGGTGCTTTTTCTTGTTCGGGTTGAATGTCCAACAATTTATCGACGTGAGGTTGAACGAGCGGTTTGTCACGATAGGAGGTGATGACTTCGCTTTCGTGAGAAGAAAGAATAGTTGTATCACTTGCTGGGATAACGCTGATATCGTTATCTACCAAATATAGGACAGGGAGATTGAGCTTGTGTGCGTATTCTTGCACGGTATCAATTTTGGGTGTACGTTCCCCTTTTTCGTAACGGCTGATAACTTGCTTAGTTGTACCTACAATTTTAGCTAATGTTTCTTGCGTCATTTTATTGTGCGTTTTGCGATATAGGATCAGTTTTTCTCCAAAAGTCATAAACAATCACCTCATTAATCATTTTCAATATACAGGAATCATCACTATTTGTCAATATTTTGGGGACAAAAAACTTTTTTTGAAAAAAATATCACCAAACGGTTGACAAAACTGAAAAGTAATGGTAATATCCAATTGAAGTCGCCAAATGGATGATTTTTGGGAATCGTACAATTCTCGTATCAAAAAAGAGACGCCGCCTTGCATACGATTGCAAGGCAGCATCCTAAGACTATTGCGGTAGCAGGTGATAACATAAAGCGTTCAGTTTTACATTACCGGCGTATCGTACCGCTTTTACCTGCGTAGGCGTTAACGCGTCTTAACGTATCCCGAACGTGATCCGACGAACTGGTAGTCGCCCCGCAACACGGGAGGGCCTCATAAGAAACTTAGACAGTTTCTCCATAAGGCATCACCTCCTTAATTCAGGATACGAGAATTGTACCATTTTTAAAAGCAACTGTCAACAAATTGCAGACAAAAAAGTGAATATTGCATTATACAAGAGGGTTGAAGTATGAGTGTGAGAGATTTGGTGCTAGAGAAATTTAAGAGCGAGGCGGCTTTCGCACGTCACCTTGGATGGAGCAGGCAACGGCTCAACAAGATCACAAATTTGCACAAGAGTCCGACCGTACAGGAGATCAACGAGATTGCTATTGGACTTGGAAAGAGCGCAAGTGAAGTTTATCTTATTTTTTTGCGCAATTTGTCACCAAACGGATGATTTTTGGAAAGGCTGTAAGAGAGGTGCTTTATGTCTAAACACAGATTGTTTCGTTATATGAAAAAATACGGTGATCGACAAGAAGATGTTGCCGCAGCTCTGGGGATTTCGAGAACGACTCTTTCAAAGAAAATGAACGGGAACTTCTGTTTTACGCAGTCGGAGATTGCAACCATAAAGAGAAGATACCATTTGACGCCGGAACAGTTGGTAGAGATATTTTTTAGCTAAAAAAGAAGGATGCTTATGAAAAAAAGTATAACAGAGAGTGTAAAAGAACAACCCCGCGCGTGGGAACGTGCAGGGTTGAAAAACCAACAAGAATATAACGAACTTCTAAACCGATTGGGATATAAGGAAGCTGTCCTCGATGATTATGTACCTGGTCAAGGGTTTAGGACGGCGACGGTGCTTCATATCGGCAACGGTATTTTTGTCATGGTAGAACGGCTTGACGCAGATTAGAGTAAGTCTTTTGCAATGCCGACATAAAGTTCTTGACCACACGGACATTTGAAAGGAATATTCACTCTATCTTTGTTTATGGTGTGGACTCGGTTACAAACTGGACATTGAGCATCAAACTCCCAATTTTCGTCAATGTCTGACATTTTTTCGATAGGATGGCTGAATCCGCTTGCATTGATTTCGGTGATAATTTTTCCTTTTTTGTTTTCCATTAAACCAACTCCTTTTGTTTTGATGTTAAAAAATAGCACATTTCCGTCGGCTTGTCAATACCGTCCGTATATTTTTGGTTTCATTTATATGCAAATATACCGAAAGTTGTTAAGTGCGTGATTTTTGAAAATCGTACAATTCTCGTATTAAAAAAAGAAATGCCGCCTTGTGTGTCACCACAAGACGACATTCTAAGGCTATCGCGGGTACGAGTGGCAGAAAACAGTTGGTATATCAATTTCCTGTCGGTGAGTGACATCACTTTTACTCGCACGGGTGTTAACGCGCCTCAACGCATCCCGAACGTGTCCCGGCAATTTGTTTTAGCCCCGCAACACGGGAGGGCCTCATAAGAAACTTAGACAGTTTCTCCATAAGGCATCACCTCCTTATATCAGAATACGAGAATTGTACTACTCCTTTATAAAAAAGTCAACTAATGGTTGTAGGTGTGTGTATGAAAATACGTGATTTACGGAAACGTGCGAACATTACGCAAAAAGAACTGGCAAAAAAAATGGGAATTTCACAGCAGGCTGTTGCAAAGTGGGAAAAAGGGAAAAGTTACCCGAGCATTAAAAGGCTTTCGCAGTTGGCAACAATATTGCGTTGTGATATTTCCGACTTGGTAGCGAGTGAATGATTTTTGGAGGTGGGGTAATGACGCAATACGAGTGGCTGTTTTTGGCTGTTATATTTTTCTCGATATGCGGAGCCGTGTTTTGGGCAATAAAAATACACCCCAAGCGCGGCGGCTTATGGGTGTACCTTATTT
>JAZULW010000088.1:0-5170 GCA_045603285.1 Acutalibacteraceae bacterium
CCGTAACGAAGCCGAAAATGCAGCAAGGCTGGCGCCTTGCGAGGCTTTCGGCAACGGTGCGGGGAATTTTTGTTTGAAAAACAAATACTTTCTTATGGGGTGTGGGCGAAACTGACGGCCGCTTTATTTGTTCGATTATACCACGCCTTGAGCGAGCATCGCATCGGCCACTTTCACGAAGCCGGCGATGTTCGCACCGGCAACAAGGTCACCTTCCATACCGTATTTCTTCGCAGCCTCAAACGAGGTTTTGTAAATATCGGTCATAATTTGTTTGAGTTTCGCATCCACTTCTTCAGCGGTCCAGTTGTAACGCATGGAGTTTTGGCTCATTTCCAAGCCGGAAACCGAAACACCGCCGGCGTTCACAGCTTTGGAGGGGGCGATGATGACGCCGTTTTCCTTCAAATACGCCATCGCTTCGTTGGTGGTGGGCATATTGGAAACTTCTACATAATATTTTACATTGTTGGCAACAATTTGTTTTGCCTCATCCATCTTCACTTCGTTTTGCGTGGCGCAAGGCATCAAGATATCCGCTTTTACGCCCCACGGTTTTTGACCCTCGAAGTAGGGAACACCGAACTTGTCAGCATAGTCTTTGACTTTGTCGTGACCGGAAGCACGCATCTCGAGCATAAAGCTGATCTTTTCCTCGGTGTTGATGCCGCTCTCGTCATATACGTATCCGTCGGGACCGGAGATGGCCACGACTTTGGCGCCGAGTTCGGTCGCCTTTTTGACGGTACCCCAAGCCACGTTACCGAAGCCGGACACCACCACGGTTTTGCCTTTCAGCGTGTCGCCGAACGATTTGAGCATTTCATCCGCATAGTATACGGCGCCGAAACCGGTGGCTTCGGGACGGATGAGCGAGCCGCCGAAGGACATACCTTTACCGGTGAGAACACCTTCGTAACGGTCCACCAAACGTTTGTATTGGCCGAACAGATAACCGATCTCGCGGGCACCTACGCCAAGGTCACCGGCAGGAACGTCGGTATCGGCACCGATGTGACGGTACAGTTCGTTCATAAAGCTTTGGCAGAATGCCATAATCTCTCTGTCGGACTTACCGCGCGGGTCAAAGTCGGAGCCGCCTTTACCGCCGCCCATCGGCAAGCCGGTGAGGGAATTTTTAAAGGTTTGCTCAAAACCGAGGAATTTCACGATGCTGAGGTTGACCGAGGGATGGAAGCGCAAACCGCCTTTGTAAGGGCCGATGGCGCTGTTGAATTGCACACGGAAACCGCGGTTAACCTGCACGTTGCCGTTGTCATCCACCCACGGAACACGGAACATCACCACGCGCTCGGGCTCGACCAAACGCTCAAGCAAAGCAGCTTTTTCATATTGGGGGTTGGCGTCAATAACGGGACGAAGGGATTCCAAAACCTCCGTTACCGCTTGCATAAATTCGGGCTCGTTGGCACTTTTTTGAGCCAGGTTTTCCAGTACCCTGTCGACATAAGACACGGGCGATCACTCCTTCAAAAAAAATTATATAAGGCATTATAACAAACGCGATTTTAATATGCAAGTAATTTGAACAAAAATTTCAAAAAAATTGCTTTTTTATATAAAAATGGCAACATTGTGATATTTTTGAAGAAAATTTGCCGCCAAATTGCATCTGCGGTTGCTAAAAAATAACGTTTGTGCTTTTTATGAAACTATGATATACTGATAGAGATTATGATTAGGTTGGGGGGAAGCAAAATGAAGATCATGGCGGTTGACCTGGGGCAGGTACGCACCGGCCTTGCGATTTCCGATGAAACCGAATTTTTAGCCGCACCGATCGGTACTGTGACCGAACGTGACCGCGAACGGTTGTTGCATTATGTGTCGGATACCGCGCGACAGCACGCCGCCGCCAAAATTGTGGTGGGTCTTCCCAAAAATATGGACGGTACGCAAGGGGAGAGCGCACAAAACGCGACTGCCTTTGCGGAAGCGTTGAAAGAAGCGACAGGCCTCCCCGTTGTGTTGTGGGATGAACGCCTGACAACGGCTTCTGCCATTGGGTTTTTAAACGAAACCAATGTGCGCGGAAAAAAACGAAAAGCGGTGGTGGATACCGTTTCGGCAGTCATCATTTTGCAAGATTATTTGGACAGTAACCGCCGTTGACAATGTTTTCCTTTTCTTCCGTAACGCTTGAAAAATGAGGCGAATTTTGATATACATAAGGTGTTGTTGATGATAAAACGAACGTCCGTGTTGCTGTTGGCCTTGTGTTTGTTTCTCGGCGGTTGCGCGCAAACGGCATCGCCGCCCACCGTAACCACCACGACCACGACCACGGCACCGCCCGCCACCAAAATTGAACGGCGATGTGTGTGGATATCGTATTTTGAGTTGAATACCGCCTTTTCTGCCTGCGAAACGGCCAAGGATGCCGAAGAGGCGATTGATGCTATGATGGACACCGTACAAGCGGCAAAAATGAACACGGTGTTTTTTCACGTGCGTGCCAACAGCGATGCATATTATCCCTCGGCGCTTTTCAAAGCCGCCGCATCGGTTTCCAAGTTGATTCAAAACGGGTTTGACCCGTTGGCGTATGCGGTGGAAGCCGCGCATCGTCGTGACATAGAGCTGCACGCGTGGATCAATCCTTACCGCGTTGGGAAAGATGCGCAGTATTTGGCGGAAGGTCAAAAAACGTTGCAAGATGAGGCGGGGCGGTACTATTACGTGCCCACCTCCTCGTCCGCACAGCACTTGATCTTGGATGGTGTTCGCGAAGTGTTGCAGTACGACGTGGACGGTATACAGTACGACGATTATTTTTATCCCCAAAATGTGTTGCAAAACGAAACGGTATCCTCGTTTGAAGAAGACGACTACACCCGCTATCAAAGCGAGGGCGGTACCTTATCGGTAGGGGATTGGCGCCGTGCTGCTGTGGATTCCTTGGTGGCCGGTACACACGCACTCACCAAAACGGCAGGGGCGGTGTTTGGAATATCGCCCTCACATGATGTGCAAAAAACATATACGGCCCTGTATGCCGATTCTAAAAAATGGTTGGCTCAGAGTGGATATGTGGACTATTTGTGCCCGCAACTCTACGTGGGGTTTGACAACGAAAGTGCTGCTTTTTCCGAACTGGCCGATACATGGGCAGCTTATCCGCGTGACAAATCGGTTTCCTTGTACGTGGGATTGGCGCTGTACAAAATCGGGTTAAAAACCGATGTTTGGGCAGGGGCAAGCGGCCAACATGAATGGCAAACGCACAGCGACGTGATAAAACGACAAGTGGTGTATGCGCGTTCTCGAGGTTTTGACGGGGTGTGTTTTTACAGTTTTTCCTATCTGAACCCTCAGCGGTATGCAACGGCAGAGTTCCTCAAAAATAACGATGTCACGGTTGCAAAGCAAGAAATTGAGAACTTGCTGACAGTATTATGAAGGTAAACTGACCCTAAGATGTATCAAGAAAAGGAGGTGTTCGAAATGGCTCGCCACACCAAAAAAAGAAACGTTACCGCCGGGGCGAAAACAGCGTTTATTTCGCTGGCGGTACTGGCAGGGTTGAGCGTGTTGTGCCTTTTGACGATCCATTCCGGACTGTTGAATATCGTGGCGGAGGTGTTTGCTCCTACCACGGTTACGACGACAACACCTCCTACTTCCGCCCCGACAACCACTACAACCACCACACCACCGAAAGAAGAACCGCCGCGCTATGTGTTTCCTGAAGAAATGAAAGGCGTATGGCTTACAGCGGGAACGGATTATCTGAAAAACGAAAACAGCAGCGCGGCAACCGTAAAGCAACAAATTGACACGGCCTTTGCGGTAATGGAAGAATGGCAGTTTAATACGTTGTTATTGCCCCTTCACTACAAAGAAAAGGCTTTGTATTCTTCCGCGTTGTTAACGAGCGTTACGATCCTCGAAAAAGACGGTACACCGTTTGATTTTATCGGCTACATTTTGGAATGCGCCCGTGCGAAAAATATGTGCGTATACGGCATTGTGGATCTGCACGTGCGTGATAAAACGTTGGGTGACCCGTGCAATGCTTCGGATCGCGAGGCCATGATTGCCAACATCAAAGAACAAGTGAGCGCCTACGCGTTTGATGGGTATTTTGTTTCGGATTTTTCGTACGGGCTCGGTCAACTGGAAAACGATGTTGACCTTCCCGCAACGGATGCGGCCGTGAGTGCGTTGATGTCCACAACGGTGAAAACCATTCGCGAATACAACCGCGATCTGTACATTGGTTTGCTTTCGACGGGTATTTGGGCACACGCTTCGGTGGACGAGCGTGGCTCCCAAACGGGCGAATATTATGAAGAAATGACCGATGGCCGTGCCGATACGCTTTCGTGGCTGAAACAAGGGTGGTTTAACTGCGTGTTGATGCAAGGTGATACGTCTACCAACCATCCCACGGCGCCGTTTCAAAATATGTTGGAATGGTGGGATAAAACGGTAGGGGACATACCGCTGTACGTATCACACTCCGCCAATACCATCGGTTCGTATAAAGTCGGTTGGAAATTGACCGATCAATTGGCCAAACAGTATTTGTATTGCAAAGGAACAAATGCGTGGAAAGGTAGTGCTTACGATTCGCTTACGGCGTTGGTGAATGACAAAACGGGCATTGCCGATGCACTCAAAAAAGCGTATGCGGGTACACTTAACGAAGCGTTTTTGTATAATACGCTGTCCATTAGTAATCCCACCAAATCTTCCTTTACCACCACGTCTTCCACGGTGAAATTTGAGGGCGGCGGTGATACGAATTTTCCGCTTACAGTCAACGGAAAAGAGGTCGCGCTTACCGAACACGGCTTTTTTACCCAAACGTATACCCTTTCGGTTGGGTTGAACACCTTCACCTTTTCTCACAAAGGCATCACCCGTACATATGAGGTGATATACAAACAAACGTTATTGCAAAGTCTTTCTCCGTCGCAAGATATGAACGTTGACGGCGGTAATATGTTTGTGATATCGGCCGTTGCGCGAAAAGGATCGTCGGTAAAAGCCACTCTCGGCGGTAAAACGGTTACCTTGGAAGAAACACCGATGAAAGAAGATGAAACCGGCAGCGCGGAATCCGATTTCGCCACGTTTAGCGCGGCATTGATATTGCCGGATGGGAAAATTGCCGTAGAACAACCCCTTGGGGCGGTTTCCGTTA
>JAZULW010000089.1:0-5075 GCA_045603285.1 Acutalibacteraceae bacterium
TTGGCTCACAGAACGACATGGCTACGATCCGACTTCTCTTATGGTATACTGCCGATGAGGTGATTCGCATGAAGCAACACTCCACTTCCAAATTTTGGTTGGCACTTATCATCTTTAGTTTAACGGGACAAATTGCGTGGGTCGTGGAAAACATGTACTTCAATGTATTTCTATACGAAATGTTCCATGCCCGTCCCGCTGATATTTCCGCTATGGTTTCGGCCAGTGCGGTTTCCGCCACCTTGACCACCTTGCTGGTGGGGGCGTTTTCGGACAAAGTGGGAAAACGCAAAGTATTTATTTGCGGCGGCTATATCTTGTGGGGCCTTTCCATTTGCGCTTTTGCCGCCATCCGCCCCGACGTGATCGAAAGCCTCTTCCCCGCCTTGGCTGCATCAGCAGCCGCTATTGGTGTCACGCTTACCATTGTGATGGACTGCGTGATGACCTTTTTTGGGTCTTCGGCCAACGATGCGTGTTTTAACGCGTGGCTTACCGAATCGACCGACCGCACCAACCGTGGTGCCGCGGAAGGCATCAACGCAATGATGCCGCTGGTGGCCATTTTGGCGGTGTTTGGCGGCTTTATGGGTTTTGATTTAAGCAAAGCCGAAAGCTGGACGGTGGTGTTTCTCATCATTGGCATTGTCGTGATCGTCATTGGAGTACTCGGCTTGTTTTTGTTGCAGGAAAGCACGCATATCTCGGATGAAAACCGCAGTTGTATGCGCAACGTGATCTACAGTTTCCGTCCCTCGGTCATTCGGGAACACCGCTTACTCTACCTCGGTTTGTTGGTGTTTGCGCTGTTTAACATTTCCATTCAAATTTTTATGCCCTATCTCATTTTGTACTACACCGAATCCCTGCAAATGGACAACTACGTCCTCATTATGGCGCCCGCTGTGATCGTGGCATCGGTGTTCACCGCCCTGTACGGGCGGGCGTATGACAAAATGGGATTCACCCGCGCCGTGATCCCCACACTTGCCTTGCTTGTGCTTGGATATCTGACGTTATTTTTCTTTCGGAACACCATTCCCGTGTTTCTCGGCTCACTTCTGATGATGAGCGGTTACCTTTCGGGTGCCGCGATGTTCGGGGCGCTTATTCGCGAGCACACACCCGCGGGAAAAGCGGGTATGTTTCAAGGCGTGCGCATCATTGGGCAAGTATTGGTCCCCGGCGTAATCGGCCCCGCCATTGGCGCAGCCGTGCTGAAAAATGCCGAAACCGTAGTGAACAACGACGGCACCGAATCGTTCATTCCCAATACCAACATTTACGCGGCGGCACTTGTGGCGGCTGTTGTGTTGCTGCTTACGCTGATTCCCGTTTGCCAAGCCTTACGCAAAGGAGGAAACCCCGATGCCGCATAAGTTATATACCCCCGACGGTGAACGGTTGACGGGAATTCCGTGGAACGTATATCCTCGTCCGCAACTCAAGCGCGACTCTTTCTTTTGCTTAAACGGCGAATGGGAGTTTGCCGAAACACACACCGATGCACTTCCTACCGCCTATCCCGAACACATTCGCGTGCCTTTTGCGCCCGAATCGTTGCTTTCGGGTATTCATCGCACCTTTCGGCGTCACACTCGTTTGTTTTATCGGCGCACCTTTTCGTTGCCCGAGGGGTTTGTGAAGGCGCGTGTATTGCTGCATTTCGGTGCGGTGGACCAACACGCAACCGTGTATATAAACGGCGTATGCTTGGGGGAACATCACGGCGGATATCAACCCTTCTCGTTTGATATCACCGCCCATTTGCAAGCGGACAACACGGTGGTGGTATGCGCGACGGACGATTTGTATACCCACGTATGGCCTTACGGCAAACAAACTGAACACCCGAAAGGTATGTGGTATACGCCGGTTTCGGGTATTTGGCAAACGGTGTGGTGCGAGAGCGTTCCCGACACGTATATCCGTTCTGTGCGCGTGGAAACCGAGGCTGACCGCGTTCATATTCTTGCACACGGCATTCAAAACGGCACGGTGACGGTGGACGAGATCACCCAGCCCATTGTGAATGGGAAAGCAACGATTGTTCTAAACAACCCGCACTTGTGGTCACCGGAAGACCCGTTTTTGTATACCGCGACCTTGACTGCCGGCGAGGATACGGTAGAAACCTATTTTGCGTTACGCACCTTGACGACCGAGATAATAGCGGGTATACCGCGTTTGTGCTTGAACGGGAAACCGTACTTCTTTCACGGGTTGTTGGACCAAGGGTATTACAGTGACGGACTGTTTCTCCCCGCCACTCCCGACGGATTTGCGCAAGATATTACGGCAATGAAACAGTTGGGATTTAACACCTTGCGCAAACACATTAAGGTGGAACCCGAACAGTTTTATTATGACTGCGATCGCTTGGGTATGGTGGTGTTTCAAGATATGGTGAACAACGGAGATTACTCATTCTTACGCGACACCGCCTTGCCCACCCTTGGTTTCAAGAGGCGAAACGACAAGCGTTTACACCGCGAAACCGCAACCCGCGAAACCTTTTTAACGGGGATGGTGCAAACCGTGGAACAGTTATACAACCACCCGTGCATTTGTTACTGGACCATCTTTAACGAAGGGTGGGGGCAATTTGACGGGGCATTCGTATACGAACAACTGCAAAAACTGGACACTTCGCGCTTTATTGACACCGCTTCGGGTTGGTTTTCGGGAGTGCCAAGCGACGTAAAAAGTTTACACATCTATTTCAAGCCCGTAAAACTCCCGAAAAGCGAAAAGCCGTTGGTCCTTTCGGAATTCGGCGGCTATTCTCACAAAGTGAACGGCCACGTGTATAACGATAAGGAGTATGGCTATCGTTCGTTTGCTGACCGCGAAGCCTTTGAAAAAGCGTTGATCGATTTGTATGAAACACAGATTATCCCCGCCGTCAAGCAAGGCTTGTGCGCTGCCGTTTACACGCAAGTATCCGACATTGAGGAAGAGATAAACGGCTTATTAACCTACGATCGCAAGATGTGCAAAGTGTCGGCAGAACCGATGCGCGCCATTGCAGAACAGTTACAATACACATAAAGAAAGCCCCGCAGAGCCATTCTCTGCGGGGCTTTTCCCTTTTATTTCGCCAATTCTTTGGTGCGATGATACGCGGCGAATACCGCGTCCATCGCCGTGCTGCGGAAAGCACCGTCTTCCAATGCGTGCACACCCGCAATGGTGGTACCGCCGGGACTGCATACAGCATCTTTCAATTCCCCCGGGTGTTTGCCGGTACAGAGCACCATTTCGGCGGCGCCGAGCACCGTTTGGGCGGCATACCGCAACGCTTTTTCGCGCGGCAGACCGCATTCTACGCCGCCATCTGCCAACGCTTCGATAAACAGGTAAGCAAACGCAGGGCCGCAACCCGACACCGCACTGCCCGCGTCAATGAGTTTTTCATCCAATTTGTCAAACGAACCCGCCGCGCTCATCAGCGATAAAAAGGCGTGTTCCTCTTCGGGGGTAACGTATTCGTTAACGGCATACAGGATCATCCCTTCGCCAAGCACCACAGGGGTGTTCGGCATAATGCGAATAACGGGATAGTCGCCGTTTGCGCCGTTGGTGATCGATTCCATCGAGATACCCGCCGCCATCGTGACAAGCACAAAGCGGTCGTTTCGTGCGGCTAACACGGGGGCAATTTCGTCCAGAAGCATCGGTAATACTTGAGGTTTTACACCGAGAAAAATAAAGGTGCTTTCTCTTGCTACCGTCGCGTTATCGGCGGCAATGCAGTTGCAGTTTTCCGCCAAGGCTTGCGCCTTTTGCGCGTTGTTGTCCGCAAGAATAATACGGTGCGCCTCCCCGTTTTTACACGCGGCAACCGCCAAAGCGCCGCCCATATTTCCCGCGCCGATAAAACCGGCTTTGTAATTCGCCATTGTTGCTCCCCCTATCTCACACAGCCGTCACTGTGAATGATGTATTTGTAGGTGTTGAGTTCGCGTAGCCCCATCGGGCCGCGCGCGTGCAATTTTTGGGTGGAGATCCCGATCTCGCAACCAAGCCCGAACACCCCGCCGTCAGTAAACCGTGTGGAGGTATTCACATACACGGCCGCACTGTCCACGGCGGCGGTAAACCGCCCGGCGGTGGCCGTATTTTCGGTCAAAATTGCCTCACTGTGCCCTGTGGAATGCGTGCGAATATGGTCGGTAGCCTCGTGCACACTGTCGACCACTTTTACGGCCAGAATATAATCCAAAAATTCGGTATCAAAATCGTGCTCGCCCGCTGCAACCCCGTCAATGATGGCTGCGGCACGGGGATCGAGCCGCAGTTCCACGGGGGAATCAGGACGCCCGTCACACAAACGTTGTTTCAGCATCGGCAAAAATGTGGCCGCGATATCCTGATGCACCAAGCACACCTCGGCGGCATTGCACACCGACGGACGGCTGGTTTTGGCATTTTCAATCACCTTGAGTGCTTTGTCAAGATCCGCCTGTGCATCCACGTACACGTGGCAGATGCCCGTGCCCGTTTCAATGCAGTTAACGGTGGCATTTTCCACACACGCGCGGATCAGCCCTGCACCGCCGCGCGGAATGAGCAGATCCACCAAACCAACGGCGGTCATCAGTTCGGTAGCACTGGCACGGGACGTGTCCTGTACCAACTGAATAAGGTCTTCACACAAACCACATTCACGCAGTCCCTCGCGCAGCGCCATCGTAATAGCCTGCGATGAACGAAACGCTTCTTTTCCGCCGCGCAACACACACGCGTTGCCGCTTTTGAATGCGAGCACTGCCGCATCCGATGTCACGTTGGGACGGCTTTCGTAGATCATCGCGGTAACCCCCATCGGGACACTCACTTTGTCAATGTGCAGGCCCGTTTCGGTGTCAATATGTTCAAGTACACGACCGACGGGATCGGGCAATGCCGCAACCTCGCGGATGCCGTTTGCCATATCCGCAATGCGTTTTTCGGTGAGCGCCAAACGGTCGAGCATCACGTCGGAAAGCGTGCCGCGCGCGGCTTCCACATCCGCGGCGTTGGCGGTCAAAATATCCGCCGTGTGCGCCACCAAGATCTCTGCCATCACGGCA
>JAZULW010000090.1:0-5155 GCA_045603285.1 Acutalibacteraceae bacterium
AGCTTAACCCAATTCAGCAAGGAGGTGCGACCATTATGAAGTTACACGAACTTTCTCCCGCTCCCGGTTCCGTTCGGGACGTGAAGAGAATCGGCAGAGGCCACGGTTCCGGACAGGGCAAAACCGCCGGTAAAGGCCACAAAGGTCAAAAAGCCCGTGCCGGTCGCGGTATGCGTGCCGGTTTCGAAGGCGGCCAAATGCCTTTGCACAGACGAATTCCGAAACGCGGTTTCGTCAACAATTTCGCAACTGTTTATGCCACGGTGAACGTCGCGGCTCTCAACGCGTTTGAAGATGGCGCTGTTGTGGATGTCGAAGCGATGAAAAACGCCGGTTTGGTAAAGAAGACCTTTGACGGTGTGAAAATTTTGGCCAACGGTACGTTGACCAAGAAATTGACCGTAAAGGCTGCGGCCTATTCTGAAGCGGCTAAGGCAAAAATCGAAGCCGCCGGTGGAAAGGCCGAGGTGATCTGACGTGTTTGAAACCTTACGGAACGCCTGGAAGATCACGGACTTGCGCAAAAAGATCTTGTACACGTTGTTTATCGTGCTGATTTTCCGTATCGGTTCGGCCGTGACGGTTCCCTTTGTGGATTCCGCCGTGCTCGCCGAAGCGGTAGCGGGTATCTCTGCGACAGGCAACGGCGTGAACGTGATGTCCTACCTGAATATGATTTCGGGCGGCGGGTTCTCGCAAGCGAGCATTTTTGCCTTGTCCATCACCCCCTACATCAACGCCAGCATCATTATCCAACTCTTGTCGGTAGCGATTCCCGCGTTGGAGCGCTTGTCCAAAGAGGGGGAAGCCGGCCGCAAGGTTATCGGCAAAATCACCCGCTATTGCACCGTCGGTTTGGGTTTGATGCTCGGTATCGCCTACTACTTTATGATTCGGAACAAATACGACGCCCTTGTGGCCGAGGCGCAAAAAGGCTTTGATGCTTGGTTTGCCGCCGTTGTGATCGTGTTGTGCTTTGTGGCCGGTTCCGCCCTCATTATGTGGCTTGGCGAACAAATCAACGAAAAAGGCATAGGCAACGGCATTTCCATTTTGTTGTTTGCCGGTATCCTTTCCGGTATTCCGGAAGGTGCTACGATGCTTTGGAACCGTTTTTACTCCTACGGTATCGCGATGCTCGGCAAAACGACCGATGCGGTATGGAATATGATCTTGGCCGTTCTGGTCCTTGTTATTTTCCTCGCGATCATTGCGTTTATCGTGTTTATGAGCGATGCCGAACGCCGCATTCCGGTGCAATACGCGAAACGCGTGGTGGGCCGCAAAATGTACGGCGGGCAAAACACGTTTATTCCGATCAAAGTCAATATGTCCGGCGTGATGCCCATCATTTTGGCTTCGTCGATTGTGTCGATGCCCTCCATTTTGGCGTCGTTCTTCCGTTGGGAAAACAACTGGTTCCTCAATGCATTCAGCCCCAGTAGTTGGGTATACATCATTGTATACTTCTTTATGATCATCGGCTTCTCGTATTTCTACGTGACCATTCAATATAACCCGACCGAGATGGCGAACAACCTTCGTCAAAACTCCGGTGCGATCCCCGGCTACCGTCCGGGCAAACCCACCTCGGATTATATCAAACGCGTATTAAACAAGGTGACGTTGATCGGCGCTCTCTTCTTGGGCTTTATCGCCCTGTTCCCCAGTGTCTTCGGTAAATTTACCGGATTCTATGAACTGATTCTGGGCGGCACCTCGGTGATGATCGTGGTTGGCGTTGCGCTGGAAACCATGCAACAAATCGAGAGCCAAATGATGATGCGCCACTACAAAGGCTTCTTGGGTTAAACAACCGCACATACGGTCGGCAGACGGTCTGCCGTCTGCCGACCGATGGGCTTTTCTTTGAGAAAGGACGGAACACTCTATGAAGCTGATTTTCTTAGGTGCTCCCGGTGCCGGCAAAGGCACGCAGGCGGAGATCGTCAGCGAGCATCTGAACATTCCCACTATTTCCACGGGTAACATTATCCGTGAAGCACTGAAAAGCGGCACGGAAATGGGACTGAAAGCCAAAGAGTATATGGATTCGGGCAAACTGGTTCCCGACGAGGTGGTCATCGGTATCATCCAAGACCGCCTTGCCAAGGACGACTGTGCAAACGGATTCATTCTGGACGGTTTTCCGCGTACCATTCCCCAAGCCGAGGCGCTTGACCGTATGGGCATCATCATCGACCGCGTTGTCGACATCGAAGTCGCGGACGATGTGATCGCCAGACGTGTATCGGGCCGCCGTGTTTGCCCCGCTTGCGGCGCATCCTACCACGTGGACTACAAAAAGCCCGCCGTGGAAGGTGTGTGTGACAAGTGCGGTGACACCCTTGTTCAGCGCAAGGATGACCATCCGGACACCGTGAAAGAACGTTTGCAAGTGTATCACGAGCAGACCGAGCCGCTCAAAGAGTATTACGCGGCCGCCGGCAAACTTGTCATCGTGGAAGGTCAAGAAGAAGTGGCAGATACCACCAAATTGACTTTGGCCGCCGTTGAGGCGTAATCGATGATCTCTGTGAAAAACAGCCGAGAGCTTGCCGCGATGCGGGAAGCGTGTATCATCTCGGCGCGAGCGTTAAAACTCGGCGGAGAGGCGGTTGAGCCCGGTGTAACCACCGCGGAGATCGACCGTATCATTCGCAAGTATATCGAGAGCCAGGGCGCCAAGCCTTCGTTTCTCGGATACGGCGGATACCCTGCCAGTGCGTGTATCTCGGTGAATGACGTTGTCATCCACGGCATACCGGACAAACGCGTGATCCATGCGGGCGATATTGTCAGCATCGATGTGGGCGCGTATATAAACGGATTTCACGGCGATAACGCCGCCACCTTTGCGGCGGGGGATATTTCTCCCGAGGCAAGAGCGTTGCTCGATGCCACGCGCGAGAGCCTTTACGAAGGCATTGCACAGGCAACTGCGGGCAACCGCGTGGGCGATATCGGCGCGGCCGTACAACGGTATGTCGAGATGCGTGGTTACTCGGTCGTACGGCAATTTGTCGGCCACGGAGTAGGCACGAATCTGCACGAAGACCCCAGCGTCCCCAATTTCGGGACAGCCGGCCGCGGCACGCGGTTGGTGCCCGGAATGACCTTAGCCATCGAACCGATGATCAATATGGGCGGCCCTGACGTCGAGATCCTGAAAGACGGATGGACGACGGTCACCAAAGACGGCCAACTGTCGGCTCACTTTGAGCACACGGTTGCCGTTACAAGTGACGGCCCCGCCATACTGACCATACCGTGACAAAAGGGAGGAACCGAAATGTCCAAATCGGACGTTATCGAATTGGAAGGCGTTGTTATTGAAGCGCTTCCGAACGCAACGTTTCAGGTGGAACTCCCCAACGGACACCGCATTCTCGCGCATATTTCCGGAAAACTTCGTATGAATTTTATCCGTATTTTGCCGGGCGACAAGGTGACGGTGGAGATGTCCCCCTATGACCTGACCAAAGGACGCATTACTTGGAGAACCAAGTAACGAAGCGTACCGCAAACCGTTAAGGAGGTATTTTTCATGAAAGTCAGACCTTCTGTAAAGAAAATCTGCGAAAAATGCAAAGTGATCAAACGCAAGGGCCGCATTATGGTCATTTGCGAAAACCCCAAGCACAAGCAACGTCAGGGCTGATCTTGACGAACAAGCCGTTTTCGAAACGGCAAAACCGAAAGGAAGGATTCTATTATGGCTCGTATAGCTGGTGTTGACCTGCCCAGAGATAAGCGTGTGGAGATCGGCCTGACCTATATTTTCGGCATCGGCCGCAAAACCGCGAACGACATTTTGGCGGGCACCAATGTTAATCCCGATACCCGTGTGCGCGATTTGACGGAAGACGAAGTGTCCCGTTTGCGCGAGTACATCGACCACAACTGTGTTGTGGAAGGCGACCTCCGCCGTAACGTGGCGTGTGATATCAAACGTTTGATCGAGATCGGCAGCTATCGCGGAACTCGTCATCGTAAAGGTCTTCCGGTTCGCGGTCAGCGTTCCAAGACCTACGCCCGTACTCGTAAAGGTCCCAAAAAGACCATCGCCAACAAGAAGAAGTAAGCAGGAGGGATAAGTAATGGCTGCTGCAAAAGCAACGAAGAAAGCCGCTCCCCGTCGTAGAGAGCGCAAAAATATTGAGCGTGGCGCCGCGCATATCCAGTCCACCTTCAATAACACCATCGTGACCATCACCGATACGCAGGGCAATGCCTTGTCGTGGGCCAGCGCCGGTGAGCTCGGTTTCCGCGGTTCGCGCAAATCGACTCCCTTTGCCGCGCAATCGGCTGCCGAAACCGCTGCCAAAGCGGCGATGGAACACGGTCTCAAAACCGTTGAAGTTTACGTAAGGGGCCCCGGTGCCGGCCGTGAAGCCGCGATCCGCGCTCTTCAAACCGCCGGCTTGGACGTGACCATGATCAAAGACGTTACGCCCGTGCCCCACAACGGATGCCGTCCTCCCAAGAGAAGACGCGTATAACAGAAAGCAGGAGGTGCAACCAATATGGCAAGATATACCGGTGCGGTGTGCAGACTTTGCCGCCGCGAAGGACAAAAATTGTTTTTGAAAGGTGAGCGTTGCTACACCGGGAAATGCGCTATCTCCCGTCGCGCTTATGCCCCCGGCCAACACGGCCAGGCGCGCAACAAGAAAGCGTCCGAGTACGGCAAGCAACTCCGTACCAAACAGTTCGCCAAGCGTTACTACGGCGTTCTGGAAGGTCAGTTCTACCACTACTATGAAATGGCTACCAAAATGCAAGGCGTGACCGGTGAAAACCTGCTCGGTCTTTTGGAGTCCCGTCTTGATAACGTGGTGTACCGTTTGGGCTTTGCCAGTTCCCGCGCGCAAGCTCGTCAAATGGTCACCCAAGGCCACTTCACCGTCAACGGCCGCAAGGTCAACACCCCCTTTTACCTCGTGAAAGCGGGTAACGTGGTGGCAGTGAAAGAAGCCAGCCGTTCGCTCGGCAGCGTGAAAGCGATCGTGGAAGCCACCGCTTCCCGTCCCACGCCGAAGTGGTTGGAACTCAATCGCGATGCGATGGAAGCCAAGATCGTGGCCTTCCCGGCGCGCGAGGACATCGATCTCCCGATCGAGGAAACCCTCATCGTCGAGTTGTACTCGAAATA
>JAZULW010000091.1:0-6352 GCA_045603285.1 Acutalibacteraceae bacterium
AATGAGAAACACGAATACGATAAACGAGGCCGCCACTTTCAGTGCCTTGGAATCGTACCGTTTTTCAAAGAAATCGGGCATCGTTTTGGAGCCGAGATGTTGCGTCATCACACGGGTGCGGCGACCCAGCACCGACCACGCAAGCAGCGAGCCGATAAACGCGTTGCCAAGGCCGATCCACGTGGAAGCCAGGCCGAAATTCCACCCAAACTGCCCCGCGTATCCCACAAAAATCACCGCGGAAAAATATGACGTGCCGAACGCAAACGCCGTTAACCACGGCCCGACCGCGCGGCCGCCCAGCAAGAACGAATCCACACTGGCCGCATGCTTTTTACAAGCAACCCCCACGCCAATCATCAGGGCAAAAAAGCACACCAGCATCGGCACCGTGATCGCCACGGTAGGGGAGATGGCCGCAAAAACAGACAACAACTTCATAACACGTCCTCTTTTCTTTACGAACTACCTACACACTTTAACACTTTAAAGCGTGTTTGTCAAGAGAAAAAATAAAAACCGCTCGTATCGGTATGTTGCACTGCATTCAACGGACAATTTTTGACAAGTAGGGTTGAAATTCCATACGCAAACCGTTGACAAACGTGCTTTAAAGTGGTAAAGTAAAGCATATCTTACTATATAATAAGGAACGAAAACAATGACCATCGTACATTTGTTGGAACGCAACGCGCGTGAGTTTGGTGACGAAACGGCGCTTGTGGAACTGAACCCCGAACAACCCGAAACGCGAAAACTTACGTGGCACGAGTTTGAACTGGTGGAATCCACCCCCCGCGCACGCAGTTACCGTCGCGAAATTTCGTGGAGCGTGTTTAACGAAAAGGCCAACCGTTTGGCCAATCTGCTCACACAAAACGGCATTGGCAAAGGCAAAAAGGTGGCCATTTTGTTGATGAACTGCATCGACTGGCTGCCCATCTACTTTGGCATTCTCAAAAGCGGTGCGCTGGCCGTGCCGCTTAACTTCCGGTATTCGTCCGATGAAATCGAGTATTGTCTCTCGCTTGCCGAGGCGGACGTGCTTATTTTCGGGCCCGAATTCATCGGCCGTGTGGAAGCGGTGGCGGATAAGATCTCCCCAAACACCACGCTCATCTACCTCGGGGCAGGATGCCCCGCGTTTGCCGACGATTATAACGACCTCATTTCGGAATGTTCGGGCCAATTTCCCGATTGCACCCTCACCGAAGAAGACGAGGCGGCCGTGTATTTTTCGTCGGGTACCACGGGGTTCCCCAAGGCGATTTTACATAATCACGAAAGCCTCATCCACTCCTGCCGTGTGGAACAGAAGCATCACGGCCAAACGCGTGACGACTGCTTTTTGTGCATTCCGCCACTGTATCACACGGGGGCGAAGATGCACTGGTTCGGCAGTTTGCTGGCCGGTTCCAAAGCGGTCATTTTAAAAGGCACGCAGTCGCGCAACATTTTAAAAGCGGTGCACGACGAGAAATGCACCATCGTGTGGTTGCTTGTGCCGTGGGCACAGGATATTTTGGCGGCGCTGGACCGCGGCGAAATTGATCTGAACGAGTTCGACCTGTCGGGATGGCGGCTGATGCACATCGGCGCACAACCCGTGCCGCAAAGCCTCATCAAACGGTGGCTGGAATATTTCCCGTCCCAGCAGTACGACACCAATTACGGTCTGTCCGAATCCATCGGCCCGGGCGCGGTGCACCTCGGCGTAGAAAACGTGCATAAAGTGGGCGCCATCGGCATTGCCGGATACGGTTGGCAGGTGCGGATCGTATCACCTGACGGTACCGAAGTTGCACAGGGAGAAGTCGGCGAATTGTGCCTGAAAGGCCCCGGCGTGATGACCTGCTACTATCGAGATGAAAAAGCCACCGCCGAAACCTTGCGTGACGGATGGCTGTTCACGGGCGATATGGCGATGCAAGACGAAGAAGGATTCATCTATTTGGTCGACCGCAAAAAAGACGTCATCATCACCGGCGGTGAAAATCTCTACCCCGTGCAGATTGAGAACTTCTTGGCGGCGCACGAGAAAATTCACGACGTAGCGGTCATTGGCCTTCCCGACGCGCGTTTAGGCGAAATTGCCGCCGCCATCATCCAACTCAAACCGAACGTGACGTGCACGGAAGACGAAATCAACGAATTTTGCAAAGAGTTGCCGCGGTACAAACGCCCCCGCCGTTTGATTTTTGCCGACGTGCCGCGCAATCCCACCGGTAAGATCGAAAAGCCCAAACTCCGCAAACGGTACGGCGGCGAGGGTTTGGTGGATTCTCAGAATAAGTCCTAACGGAGGAAACACGTATGAAAAAATTGCTTATCGGTAACCGTGCGGTGGCCGAAGGTCTGTACGACGGCGGTTTGTCGCTCGTGTCCAGTTACCCCGGCACCCCCTCTACCGAAATTACCGAATTTTTAGCGGAATACGACGACATTCACAGCGAATGGGCGCCCAACGAAAAGGTTGCCGCCGAAGTGGCCTTTGGTGCCAGTTTGGCGGGCGCGCGTGCGGCCTGTGCGATGAAACACGTGGGGCTCAACGTGGCGGCCGACCCGTTGTTTACCTTGTCTTACACGGGTGTCAACGGTGGGTTGGTGGTCTGCGTGGCGGATGACCCGGCCATGCACTCTTCCCAAAACGAACAGGATTCCCGCCACTATGCCATCGCGGCTAAAGTTCCCATGCTGGAACCCGCCGACTCGGCAGAAGCGTATGCGTTTGCCAAAGCGGCGTTTGAATTGTCCGAACGGTTCGACACCCCCGTGTTGCTGCGGATGTGTACCCGCATTGCGCATAGCCAGTCCATTGTGGAAACCGAGGAACGTGTTCAACCGGTTCTCAAAGAGTACGTGAAAGATCCGGCCAAATACATTATGATGCCCGGCAACGCCATTCGCCGCCACCCCGTGGTGGAACAACGCACCGCCGCGCTCACGGCGTATGCGGAAGATTGCCCGTTTAACACGGTGGAAGACAACGGATGTGACGTGGGTGTGATTACGTCGGGTTGTTCGTACCAATACGTCAAAGAAGCGCTGGGTGACAGCGTGAACGTGTTGAAGATCGGAATGCCCAACCCGTTGCCGGTGCAACTCATCCGCGATTTTGCCGCCAAGGTAAACACGCTCTATGTCATTGAAGAACTTGACCCGATCATCGAGACCCACGTGAAAGCCCTGGGGATCGATGTTATCGGCAAAGAAAAATTCTCGCCCCTCGGCGAATTTTCGCAAGCCACGGTGGCGGCCGCGTTTGATCTGCCCGAAAAAGCGTTTGCTACCGCCGACAGTGTCATTCCCAACCGCCCCCCGATGATGTGCGCGGGTTGCCCGCACCGCGGGCTGTTTTACACTCTGGCGAAGAATAAGATCACCGTGATGGGCGATATCGGGTGCTACACCCTCGGCGCGGTGCCGCCGCTTTCGGCGCTCGATTCCACCTTGTGTATGGGCGCTTCGGTGTCGGGGCTTCACGGCTTCAATGCCGCGCGTGACGGGGCTGACAAACGCTCGGTCGCGGTCATCGGCGATTCCACTTTTATGCACTCGGGGATGACGGGGCTGGTCAACGTGGCCTACAACGCCACCAATTCCACCGTCATCATTCTGGATAACTCCATCACGGGTATGACGGGACATCAACAAAACCCCACCACCGGCTACACCATTAAAGGCGACCCTGCCGCCAAGGTGGATCTGGAAGCGCTGTGCAAGGCGCTGGGCATCCACCGCGTGCGCGTGGTGGACCCGTATGACCTGAAAGCGTGCGACACGGCCGTGAAAGAAGAATTGGCCGCCGAAGAGCCGTCGGTCATCATTTCGCGCCGCCCGTGTGTATTGCTGAAAACCGTAAAAACCGCACCGTCGCTCACGGTGGCGGCCGATAAATGCAAATCGTGCAAGCGGTGTATGGGGCTTGGTTGCCCCGCCATCCGTATGAAAGACGGTAAAGCCGACATCGACACCACGTTGTGTGTGGGATGCGGTGTGTGCAAACAACTGTGCGCCTTTGATGCCATTGAGGGGGTGACGATGTGAAAACCACCAGTGTGATGATCGTGGGTGTGGGCGGACAAGGCAGTTTGCTCGCGTCCAAATTGCTCGGTCGTTTGCTCACCGACGAAGGGTTTGACGTGAAGGTCAGCGAAGTGCACGGGATGAGCCAACGCGGCGGGTCGGTGGTCACCTACGTCCGTTTCGGCGAGAAGGTGTATTCGCCCATCGTCACCGATGGCGAGGCCGATCTCATTATTGCGTTTGAAAAACTGGAAGCCGCCCGTTACGCGCGGTATTTGAAAACCGATGGGCGGTTGGTGGTCAACACCCAACAAATTGACCCGATGCCTGTCATCATCGGCGCGGCGGAATACCCCGAAGCGGTGCTGGACGAACTCACTGCTAAAGGGGTACAGGTGGAAGCCCTGGACGCGTTAGCGCTCGCCCGCGAGGCGGGGTCTGCCAAAGCGGTCAATATCGTGTTGATGGGTCGCGCCGCGAAACAATTTGATATCCCGTATGAAAAGTGGATCGCCGCCATTGAAAACACGGTGGCACCGAAGTTTGTAGAAATGAACAAAAAAGCGTTCGATCTGGGCTACCATTCTTGAAGGGGTGAGAACAATGGAAAAAAGGTATTATCAACCGGACATTGAAACGATGCCGGTAGAAGAGATCAAGAAACTGCAGTCTGAAAAGTTGGTCAAACAAGTGCGCCACGTGTACGACAACGTGCCGTACTACCGCGCGTTGATGGACGAAAAAGGCGTCACGCCTGACGATATTCACGGCATTGAAGATCTGCATAAGTTGCCGTTCCTCACCAAAAGCGATCTGCGCGATGCGTACCCCTACGGGTTGCTTGCCAAACCGTTGTCCGAGTGTGTGCGGATTCAGTCAACATCGGGAACCACGGGTCGTCGCGTTGTCGCGTTTTACACGCAACACGACGTGGATCTGTGGGAAGATTGTTGCGCCCGTGCCATTGTGGCGGCGGGCGGTACCAAGGAGGACGTGTGCCAAGTCGCTTACGGGTACGGGTTGTTCACCGGCGGCCCCGGCCTCAACGGTGGCTCTCATAAGGTGGGGTGTTTAACGCTCCCGATGTCTTCGGGCAACACCGACCGCCAAATTCAGTTTATGACCGATCTTGGTGCCACCATCTTGTGTTGCACCCCCTCGTACGCGGCCTATATCGGCGAAACCTTGAAAGAAAAAGGCTACACACCCGACCAAATTCCGCTGAAAGCGGGTATCTTCGGTGCCGAACCCTGGACGGAAGAGATGCGCCGCGGCATTGAACAAGCGCTGGGTATCAAAGCTTACGACATTTACGGGCTTACCGAAACCAGCGGCCCCGGCGTGTCGTTCGAATGTGAAGAACAAACGGGAATGCACATCAACGAAGACCATTTCCTTGCGGAGATCATCGACCCCGATACGGGCGAAGTGTTGCCCGAGGGAAGCAAAGGCGAACTCGTGTTCACCGCGTTGGACAAAGAGGCGTTTCCGCTTCTGCGTTACCGCACCCGTGATATTTGCGTGTTGTCGCGCAAACCCTGCTCGTGCGGCCGCACGCACATCAAGATGTCCAAACCGATGGGTCGCAGCGACGATATGATGATCATTCGCGGTGTCAACGTGTTCCCCAGCCAAATCGAAACCGTACTGCTCAACGAAGGGTATCAACCCAATTATCAAATTGTTGTGGACCGTGTGGGCAACACCGATACGTTCGATGTGAACGTGGAAATGACCCCCGAGCAGTTCTCCGATACGGTCAGCGGCATCACGTCGCTGGAAAAAGCGTTGGCCAACGCGATGAAGACCATGCTCGGCATCAACCCCGCCGTGCATCTGGTTCCGCCCAAGAGCATCACGCGCAGTGAGGGCAAGGCCGTCCGCGTGATCGACAAGCGGAAATTACACGACTGAAAGGATGGAGTGTTATGTCGTTACAACAATTGACCGTTTTTGTCAAAAACGAACCCGGCGCGTTGGTGGGTATCACCGATACGCTCGCCGCCCATAACGTAAACATTCGCGCCCTGTCCATTGCGGATACCGAGGAATTCGGTATCTTGCGTATGATTGTCAGTGACAATGCCACCGCCGCCGCCACCCTTTCCGAACAAGGCTATCTGCTCAAGATGACCGACGTGGTGGGTGTCAAGATCGGCGATGCCCCCGGCAAACTTTCCAAAGCACTCGCGGTGTTGGATGAAGCAAAGATCAATATGGAATATCTGTACGCGTTTATGACGCGCACCGAAAAACACGCCTACGTGGTGCTCCGCGTAGCCAACAACGCGGCTGCCGAAGCGGCACTCGAAGCCGCAGGATTCCA
>JAZULW010000092.1:0-2648 GCA_045603285.1 Acutalibacteraceae bacterium
TGGCATCCGTCACTCATCAGTTCCGCTACGTGCTCGGGTTGGCTGTCCATCATCAGTTTCACCTCGGTGGAAACCCAGGAAAACACTTTTGCCGCGGGATGCGGGTCTTTTTCATCCTCTTGTACCGCGTTGAGCAGGGCGTGGCATTCATCACCAATGGAAATGTGTTCATCGTTATACTTCATCAAGATGTCGTGCAACGGATGATTGTCTTTCACGAACGGAAGAACTTGCTCCATGCTGTTGGTGGCCGATTTGCAACCCGCGTTACATTCTTTCAACAAACTAATGGTATCGCTGTTCACTGTTTATCACCTCCTGCAACTAGTATAACCATATTGCATTGTGTGATGCTTTTATGGTATACTCAACAGTGTTTGAAAGGAAGACGTGTATATGAAAACGGTGTTGTGTTCGCTCAATTCTCAATACATTCATTCGTCGCTGGCTCCGTGGTGCTTGCTCGCGGGGATACACGCGTTTGGCGATGCCGCGATTGATGCGGTGGTTGTAGAAGGAACGGTTAACGAATCAGTCGAAACGGTCGTGTCCCGCGTTGCCGAACAACACCCTGCGGCGGTTGGGTTTTGTTGCTATATTTGGAATATTGATCGTATAAAAGAAATTGTCGGTCAGCTAAAAAAACGACTGCCGCATTGTTTTGTGTTTCTCGGCGGTCCCGAAGTCAGTTACTGTGCCGAACAGGTTCTGAAAGAACTGGCAAGCGTGGATGCGGTGGTATGCGGCGAAGGGGAATGGCCCGTTGCACAGTTGTTGACGGCACTTACCCGAAAGGAAGAGTTGGAAGACATCTCAGGCGTGTGCGTTCGCGGTGAAAACGGTGTTGTTTTGTCGGAACCATATTTATCGGAACACGAACCGCCAAGTCCATATAGTCCCGAATATTTTGAAGCCTTAAAGGGGCGAATTGCCTATCTCGAAACCTCTCGCGGTTGTCCGTTTTCGTGTGCATTTTGCCTTTCGGGACGGTGTGGAGGTGTGCGCTTTTACCCAATGGAACGAGTAAAACGAGAATTGCTCGCTCTGGCAAACAGTGGTACCCAAACGGTAAAATTGGTGGATCGAACGTTCAACGCCAACCGCGCGCGTGCGCGGGAGATATGGCAATTCTTGATCGACAATTACGGTGTCGCTTTCCCCAAAACCGTTTGTTTTCATTTCGAGATTGGCGGCGATCTTCTCGAGGAAGAAGATTTTGTCCTGCTTTCCGAGACGCCAAAGGGATTGTTCCAAATGGAGATCGGATTGCAAAGTTTTTACGCCCCCACGTTAAAGGCCATTCGCCGCAAAACCGATACGGTACTGTTGGTTGAAAATATTCAAAAATTGATAACACTCGGCAATATCCACACGCACATCGACCTGATTGCGGGATTGCCGTTTGAAACGATGGATACGTTTGCCGAGGGTGTTAACCGCGCCGTTTCCCTACAACCTCATATGTTGCAACTCGGATTCTTAAAATTGTTACACGGTGCGCCGATGCGCGAAGAACCGACAGAGTTTCCATGTTCGTATGGGGAAAAAGCACCTTATGAAGTAACGCAAACGCCTTGGATGAGTGAAGCCGACCTTACCGTGTTACACGGTGTAGAAGAAGCGCTTGACCGTATGTACAACAGTGGACGATTCCGTCGCACGTTGACATACGTGATGAAAAAGGCACCGTTGTCGGCCTTTGATGTATTTCGTTACGTAGCCGATGTGTGTGCCCATACGCGCCTTGATGGTATCTCGCTGGATGCGTACACAACGCTGTTGTATGAACAATTATCAACATTGGTGAACGCCGCTGCACTGCGTGATGTGATGATTTTGGATCGGTTGTCTGCCAATCCTTCGGGGTTGTTGCCTGCGTGTTTGCGTCATCAACCCGAACAAACCAAACGCTTAAAAGCGTTGGCGGAACAAGACATTCGGTTTGCGCGACCAAGCGGCATACGGCGCGGTGCGTGTTGTTTGTCGGACGGAAAGCGTCTCGCCTATGCCGATTGTCAGCATAGGGATCCTGTAACAGGCTGTTACCCCTTACGTATATGGGAAGAAGCGTGTGCCACACGATCCTATACCACGTTGTTGTTTGACCTGGATGGCACGATCACCGATCCTGCCGAGGGCATTACCAACGCGGTATCACGTGCGCTCTCTCGTTTTGGTATTGCGGTGGAAGATAAAAGGAGTTTGCATGCGTTTATCGGGCCGCCGCTTTTGGATTCGTTTCGTGAATATTACGGGTTTAATGAAAAACAATGCGTAGAGGCATTGGGATATTATCGGGAACATTACGGCACGAAAGGCATCTACGAAAATGCCGTATATGAGGGCGTAACCGAGCTGTTGCACGATTTAAAAGAACACGGGTATCGCTTACTGGTTGCGACTTCCAAACCCGAAATGTACGCGCGGCGCATCTTTGATAAATTTGGTTTAACGGACTATTTTGACGTGATTGCGGGCAGTGATATGGCGGAAAAACGCGCCAACAAAGCTGCAGTAGTATCGTACGCGTTGGAACAAGCACATTTAACCTCGCGTGAGGAAGCCTTGATGATCGGTGATACTCGTTTTGATGTGCTTGGTGCCCGTGCAGAGGGCTTGCCCTGCCTTGGCGTGGCGTACGGCTACGG
>JAZULW010000093.1:0-8266 GCA_045603285.1 Acutalibacteraceae bacterium
CGGATGCACGATCATACGGTATTCCTGTAACCGCGCAATGCCGTGAAGCAACGAGCCGGCGCCTTTGGTGGCGGGGGAAATTCGCGTAATGCCTTGCCGCCGCAATTCGTCGTTGGATTTCGGTTCCGCACTGTCTGCACGAATGCGCTCACCGTCGTACCCCATTTCGCGCAGTTTTGCGGCAATATCGCAGTTAAGCATCCCGCGTTTTTCAAACTCGTCAAAGATATATAACACCCGTCCCACGGGGTCTGCCGCGGCCGCAATAAATGCCGTCGGATCGTTGGTGTACCCATAGTCCAGCCCGTATACGCGCTTGTATTTCCACTCGTCGGGCAACGCGTCTACCTCAAACTCTTCCACCGTCCATCGATCGTAGATCAGCCCTTCGGCGATGCCCCATTCTCCCAATCCTGCCACGTTGTAACGGCGCGGATTGTCGCGGCGCATTCGTTCAAACACCGCTTTGTCTGCTTCGTCCAAAAATTCGTTGCAGGTATAGTTGGTGCTAAACGTTTCCACGTTGTCCGCCTTGCGATCAAAAAACCGTTTTTTGAGCCAATGTCGGTCACTCCACGGATTAAAGGTCAAGGTGGTTTGCTTAAAAAGGGGGAACGGCACCTCACCGCGCGGCACCGATAAGTCGAACGTATCAAATTCTTCTTCCGACGGAATTTCAAACGCTTCTTCCACCCATACCCAACACAACACGCCGTGTTGTACGGTGGTGGACGCGATTTTGTAGACGTTGTCAAATCCGCGAAACAAGATCTTTTGTCCCGTAGGCAAATACGTCAGTTCCATCGGGCTGGTGGTGGCTTTCCATAAATGTTCCACCGAAAGCCGCTGTATTGCCCACCGTAACTGTGCAAACGTACTGGTGCGGTGGGTATCCATCACCTGTCGAATCACCAACAAATTCGCATCGGGATACTGCATCAGGCGTATAATGAAGTTAAGTGCCGTGGTGGTTGATTTTTTGGAAGCCTTGCCCCCTTTGAGCACGCGGTAACGGCTTGTACAGCGCCAATAGTCACTGTATCCGCCGCCCACCAATGCTGCCAGATCCACCGTTTCCATTCGCTATATCCGTCCCTCCCCGATAAAGGTTATCCCGCCGTCGCTTGGCATGGCCGCTGTGCCTTTGTCGGAAAATCCGCCGCGGTTGCGCAAGTACCACATATACAAGGCATGGTGCTTGGCATCTGCCGACATCGCAAACGATATAACGGAAGCGGTACATTCCTGCAACGCGGCAGACAGTACCGCTGCCACCGTGGGGGTAGTGCCATTTCCCGCTGCATACCCCACAAGCGTTTCGTAGGAAATCCCCAGTGCCGCCGCCAGAGCGTCCGCGTGGAAGGGAATCTCTTGCGCCTCACAACGATGTTTGCAGTCTTTTGCCGTTTTGCGAATAGCCGCCAACGATCCTAAGCGGTTCATCGCCCTTTCACCACCTGCTCCAACGCACGGTTATGTTCCCGCAAGACATACTGTTTCGATTTTCCGAGCGTTTGCAGAATGTCCGCCCACGAACGCCCTTGTACGTATCGCATATGCAACAACTGTTTTCGCCGTTCGTTGAGCCCCGCCCGTTGCAACCGTGCAAAATTCGTAAGTCCCGCTTTTGCAAGTTCGCGTTCAAGCGCGCGTTTTTGAAGTAGCAACTCCCAAATCAAGTCTTCTCCCAAACATTCGTCGCTACACGCCATTTCTCTCCATTCTTCGCGCATTGTCTCCCACTCTCGGCGCAGCGTCACCGCCGCGCTCATCTTCTTTTTCAACGTCACCGCTGCTTCGCTTAAAGCCATATCGTTCTTTCACCTCATCTTCGTTCCACACATTCTCCCAATCCCATTGCGTTTCATCATATTCGGGACATTCAGGACAACACCACATTCTCCCACACACCACGCACATTCTTTCTCCCTCCCTCTTAACTCTACCTAAAGTAGAGTTTTAAGGTGCAAAAATAGCGCCCGCCATGAAGCGGAGCGTTTTGTGGTAATTTTTGGTGGTTTACCTGTATTATACTCTACTTTTGGTAGAATGTCAAGATAAAAGTGGAATTTTGAGAAAAAACCTTGTCATTTTTCTACTTTTAGTGTATACTGGTGTCGTAAAAGGAGGCGTTGTTATGTCCATTGGCGCGAACATTCGCCGTTTACGCGAAAGCCATCACTTGACTCAAAAAGAGTTGGGGGAGATTGCGGGCGTATCGGACAAAGCGGTTTCCACGTGGGAAAAAGGGATCAAGTTGCCCCGTATGGCGGCTATCGACCGCTTGGCGACGTATTTCGGCATACCCAAAAGTGCGATATTGGACGATACAGTGCAAAAGGACAACGCCATTGCGAAGCAGTTAGACCGTTTGTGCGCAGCTTGGGACCGCACGCCCCAAACGGTTGAACGTGATCTTGGGTTGCCGCGCGGCCGCTTGGCTATGCTGCGCGACGGATCGGCACTCCCTCTGGAGGGAGAGTGGAACCGCATTCAGCAGTACTTCGGCGTGATTCCACACGAAGCCCCAGAGCGTTCCAACATTGTGCCGTTCATCCGTCCGCCCTTCACACGGCGCATTCCCGTGCTCGGGCACGTGCCGGCCGGTGTTCCCGTAGAAGCGATTACCGACATTGTGGACGAAATTGAGTTAGACGCCCGTATGGCGGGTGACGGATACGATTATTTTGCGCTTCTCGTCACAGGCGACAGCATGCTTCCCGAATACCGTGATGGTGACGTGGTGGTGGTACGTATGCAGTCCACCGCCGAAACAGGGGACGATGTAGTCGCGTATATTGACGGTGCTGCCGCCACCCTCAAACGCCTTACACTCACCACGGCAGGCTTGCAATTGCGCCCCCTCAACACCTCCTATCCCGTGCATAGTTTCACTCACGCGCAAGTGGCCGCGGGGAAAGTCACCATCGCGGGTGTGGTGGTAGAACAACGGAGGATCCGTCACCGATGAACAGTGTGGTATGTTACCTTGAACAAAACGGGCAATACCTGATGCTCAACCGCAACAAGAAAAAAGACGATCTCAACGGTGGCAAATGGATCGGAGTGGGCGGCAAAGTGGAACCGAGGGAATCCCCCGAAGAAGCGTTGCTCCGCGAGGTGAAGGAAGAAACCGGCCTCACGCTGACGCACTACACCCGCCGTGGATTGGTCACCTTTTGTTCGGGCGATATCACGGAGTATATGTTCGTGTACACCGCGGATGGCTTTGAAGGCACGCTTGCGGACTGTAACGAAGGTGAGCTGCATTGGGTGGATAAGGCTGCTGTGCTTTCCCTTCCGCTTTGGGAGGGGGACCGTCGATTTCTCCCCTTGCTTTCCGAAAGCAACCCGTATTTTTCACTGAAATTGATCTACGAAAATGGCCGCCTTATTCACTCTCGATTTTATTGAGAAACATTACGCCGACGAAATATTTACAGGAAGGGATACATACTATGGAACTCAGAGGCAAAAAACTTGTCTTTCTTGGAGACAGTATCACGGAGGGCTATAGTCCGTCGTGTCCCGAGGACGTGTACTGGAACGTTCTTGCCCGGCGCACGGGCGCCATTTGCAAAAACTTCGGCATCAGTACCACGCGCATTGCGCGGCAGCAGAACCCCCGCGATGAAGTCGCAGCCCCTTGGGATCACCAACATTTTTCCACCCGTGTGGATCAGTTGGATGAAGATGCGGATGCCGTCATCGTGTTTGGCGGCACCAACGATTTTGACCATGGCGATGCGCCGCTCGGCACGTTTGACGATCGTACACTTGATACTTTTTACGGTGCATTACATACGTTGTGCATACAATTGCTCGAACGGTATCCCACCAAAGAAATCGTGTTTCTCACGCCGCTTCACCGTGTGGGAGAAGACTCTCCGTCCACACAAAAGCGCAACGGATGTGCGCCGCTGCGTTTGGTGGATTATCGCAACGCCATCCTCGACGTAGCCGAATATTACAGCCTGCCCGTCCTCGATTTGTATGCCGTCGGCGGTATGCAACCGCGCGTGCCGATCGTGCAACAAACCATGATACCCGACGGCCTGCACCCCAACACCCTCGGCCATGCGCGCATCGCCTCCCGCCTGGAAGGATTTCTGCGTTCACTCTAAAATGCAAAAAATGCACCCGTAAACACAAAGAATTTTGTCAAAAGGGCGCGTATACTTATGTATGAAAAGAGGTAATCATTATGAAAATCATCAACGCGAACTCTTATGAAGAACTCAGCCGCATCGCGGCAGACCTGGTGGCCGCACAAGTCATTTTGAAACCCGACTGTGTGCTCGGTCTTGCCACGGGCTCCACCCCCATCGGGTTGTATAACAGCCTCATTGAGCGATATCAAAACGGTATGTTGGATTTTTCCGCCGTGCGTTCGGTCAATTTGGACGAATATTGCGGCCTTGACGGCAACAACGACCAAAGCTACCGTTATTTTATGAATACGCATCTGTTCAACCACGTCAACATCGAAAAAGCCAACACCCACGTTCCCAGCGGCCTCGCCGACGACCTTGCGGCCGAAGGCGAGCAGTATGATGCCATGATTCGTGAATTGGGCGGCATTGACATTCAGGTGCTGGGCATCGGGCTGGACGGTCACATCGGTTTCAACGAACCTGCCGACCACTTCACAGGCCCCACCCACGAAGTGGAGCTTGACCCCTCCACGATCGAGGCAAACGCCCGTTTCTTTGCTTCGATTGACGACGTGCCGCGCAGTGCCATCACCATGGGCATGGCCTCCATTATGCAAGCACGTAAGATCCTTTTGCTTGCTTCGGGCGCTAACAAACAAGACATTATGGACAAAGCGTTGTTCGGCCCCATTACCCCTCAAGTTCCCGCTTCGTTGTTGCAATTGCACCCCGACGTTACCGTTATTTGTTGCTACAACTAATCAAACGCAAAAGAGCACTCGGCGTTGCCGAGTGCTCTTTTTTATCCCAACGCCACGTCCAACACCATCATGGCTGTAAATCCGAGCACCGTCCCCATGGTGACCGCGTACGGTCGCGCGGACGAGTGTCGCCCCGCGGGAATGAGTTCGTGCACCGCCACTAAGATCATCGCCCCTGCCGCAAAAGACAGTGCAAACGGCAACGCACGAGCCATATATACCGAACAACACGCACCCAGTATGCCACCGATGGGTTCTACCATACCCGATGCCTGTCCCCAAAACCAACTTTTACGGCGCGAATATCCCTCACGCCGCAGTGGTAACGCCACGGCCGCACCCTCGGGGAAATTTTGCAACCCGATGCCAATCGCTACCGCCGCCGCGCCCATCACCGATTCGGGCGTCAGGTCCGCAAGTGCACCGAATGCCACCCCCACGGCAATGCCTTCGGGGATGTTGTGCAACGTGACCGATGTAACCAACAAGGAAACCGAACCGTTGCCCGCCGGAAACGGCAAGACCTTGTCCGCACCCCACATAAACAGTGCGCCCGACAAAAAACCGGCCGCCGTTATTGCCCACGGCACCATTCCAAGCGTTTCCGCACGGTCAATGGCGGGTTGCAACAGTGACCAAAAAGAGGCCGCGATCATCACCCCTGCGGCAAATCCCAGCAAAATGTCGAGCAGTTTTTGCCGCGGCGAACGGAAGAATAACACCACAGCGGCGCCCAGCGCCGTCACCGCCCAGGTACCGAGCGTGGCGATCAAGGCCAGTATCACGCGTTCGTTCATACTCCACCTCCCCTCTTGTTCATACTATGAGGAGAACGTGAAGTTCGTCACGAAAACAAAAAAAGCCATGCCCGAAAACGGGCAAGGCTTTTTGCAAACAACGATATAAATCAGCGTTTGGAGAACTGGGGAGCGCGACGGGCACCTTTGAGGCCGTACTTTTTGCGTTCCTTCATTCTGGGGTCACGCGTGAGGAAACCGGCCTTTTTGAGGGCAGGACGGAGTTCTTCACTGTTGTATTGCAGAAGCGCACGGGCAATACCGTGACGGATGGCACCGGCCTGGCCGGTCACACCGCCGCCGGCAACGCGGCACTCGATGTCGAACTTTTCGGTCATATTGGTGAGGGCCAGAGGCTGACGCACAATAACCTTCAAGGTTTCAAGGCCGAAATAGTCGTTAATGTCGCGACCATTGATGGTCACGGAGCCGGTACCGTTGTACAGGCGAACGCGGGCCACCGATTTTTTACGACGGCCGGTACCGTAGAAATACGGTCTTTTGTTGTAATCCATTCGTTTCAGCCTCCTTCCTTAAAATTCGTAAACTTCGGGTTTTTGAGCCGCATGCTCATGTTGAGCACCGGCATACACGCGCAAACGAGTGCAAGCCGCACGGCCAATCGCGTTTTTCGGGATCATACCGGTAACGGCGAGTTCCATCGCCTTTTCGGGGCGCTGGGCCATCAAGGTGCTGTACTTGGTCTCTTTCATATGACCGATCCAGCCCGTGTGACGGTACCATTTCTTTTGTTCCAACTTTTTACCGGTGAGAACAGCCTCGCCGCAGTTGATGATGATGACGTGATCACCGCAATCCACGTGGGGGGTGAAGTCGGGCTTGTGCTTACCGCGAAGGAGCACCGCAGCCTCAACCGCTACACGACCCAGAGGTTTGCCGGCAGCATCAATGACATACCATTTGCGGTCAACTTGACCGGCTTTTGCCATATACGTAGACATTGCCAAATCCTCCTGTTGATTTTAAAAAATAGTGGGGCCTTAAAAACAGCCCGTTTTTTCACAGCTTGGCTATCATACCACACCCAAATACCGCTGTCAAGACCTAAATTCCCGTTTTTTTAATTTATATCCCTCTCGCTCTCATTTTCTCTCGTTTTCTCTCCGTTTTGCTCTCATTCTCGTTTTTCATTTCATTTTATAATCAAGAAACACCTTCTTACAAAGAAGGTGTTTCTCTGCCAAACAACTCATCCAACGTCACATCCAACACTTTGGATATGGCATCAATTTCAATATCGGTAACCGCGCGTTTGCCGTTTTCAATGCGCGAGATGGAACCACGACAGGTATATACCGCCAACAATTCCATTTTGGCGGACAACTGCTGTTGGCTATATCCTTTTCTCTCACGCGCTTCTTTTATGCGCCCACCAATGATATTCACTTGTCCGTCGTCGAGAATTCGTTTCATATTTTTCACTCTTTTGTCTTGATTTAGGACAATTTTAGTTTATACTATAATCAAAACCTTTATGTCCTATTTGTGGGCTTTATTGAACTTTGTTGGTGTTATGCATAAATGGACGTTTTTGCTGCATAAACATCCACTAAAACAAAGTTCCGAATGAATATTGGCGAGGTAGCATAAATAAATATTTATTTGTATTTTTTTAAAAAATCAATTATTATCCGTTTGGCTATATTGCAAAAAACACTTGAAATTATAACTGTATGCGGTATAATGAGGGTAAAAGATTGACTTAAAAGGTGCAATTATGAGAAAAGAGCCAACAAATACTAAATTGAAAACTTTGCATGTTATGAAATATTTTATGGAAAACACCAACGTAAACTCTGTTGCATCGACTAAGGATGTAGTAGAGTATTTGGGCTCTGTGGGTATAAAAGCTGAACGAAAAGCAATTTATAAGGATATCGAAGTTTTAAACGAGTTTGGTATTAAGATACTTAAAAAAGGCTACCACGGCTTTTATTATCAATCTGCATAATACTTAAAACACGCAAAAAAGAGCCTCGGCACTAAGCCGAGGCTCTTCGTATGTATAAGTCGCCATTCTGTAGAGCATGGCCGCGAAACGCCGAGTGTTATGCTTGGGCATGCACGCTGTAATACGATCGGAGACAATCTTCGGTGCCGTTCCCCAAGTCCCAAGACCAGACCTCCACCACGCGGAGGAACCAACTCGATACTGGGAGCCGATGCAGAGCTGCGCTACAGGCGTTGTACGTGTTCTGATTATCCGAGCCACGGTAAACCCCTTGGTGCTCCGGAGAAACGCCGTATTCGGCAAATAAACGGTCGATCACGTCATAACACGCCTCCACCGTGTAGCCGAGATCTGCAGCTTTTTGTTCGTTTAATACAAATCTCATTACCATAAAACTACCTCAATGCCATAAATGAGCCATCCAACAAAGGCGATCGTTACAATGACATACCAAGACCGCCAAAGCCACTTTGGCGTGTAACCAACCTCCCATTTTTTGTCGTTGATGACCATCACAATAAAAAAAGGATCCCCCATGCCATGGTTCCGGTCCCCAACCCAAAAAGGAGGGCTGCAAAAAAA
>JAZULW010000094.1:0-5113 GCA_045603285.1 Acutalibacteraceae bacterium
TCCGCCACGGCCTGGGTCAGTTCCCGGCTCTCCGGGTCGGAGTAGAGCCGCAGTTTCCGGGATGCGTCCCGAATGACGGGGATGACCGCTCGGGGCGGGTCGAAGGGCGATTCGTTGGTGTTCAGTTTGATGTACCGTTTATCCTGCGGTTGTTCCCCCGGGGTATACGGCGTGAGCGCGCGGTATTTATCACTGAAAAATCGGCTCATATCGCATCCTCTAATCGTATGACGGCACTTTTGGCATGGGCGGTAAGGCCTTCTTGTTCGGCGAAATACGCCACATCACGGCCCACGCGTTCCAGCGCCTCTTTGGTGAAGTAGGTGTACTGTGTTTTTTTGACGAAATCATCCACCGACAGTGGACTGGAAAATTTGGCGGTGCCGCTGGTAGGCAACGTGTGATTGGGCCCCGCCATATAGTCGCCCAAGGCTTCCGGACAATGTTTCCCCATAAAAATGGATCCCGCGTGGCGAATGCCGTCAAGGTAATCAAACGGATTGTCCACACACAGTTCCAAGTGTTCGGGAGCAATTTCGTTGGCAATATCCAACACCACCGAAAGCGTATCGGCCACGATGATTTTTCCGTTATTGTCAATGGACGCACGGGCAATTTCGGCACGGGAGAGGGCGGGGATCTGCGCTTCCAGTTCCGCTTGCACTGCTTGGGCAAGCGCCATCGAATCGGTCACCAACACGGCACTGGCGAGTTTATCGTGCTCGGCTTGTGACAACAGATCGGCCGCCACGTAACGGGGATCGGCCGTTTCGTCTGCCACAATCAGGATCTCGCTCGGTCCGGCAATCATATCGATGGACACGGTGCCGAACACTTGCTTTTTCGCCTCGGCCACAAACGCATTGCCCGGGCCGACGATCTTGTCTACTTTCGGCACGGTTTCGGTACCAAAAGCCAGCGCGGCAATGGCTTGTGCGCCGCCCACTTTGAATATTTTATCAACACCTGCCACATAGGCCGCCGCCAAAATGACGGGACTTATCTTGCCTTCTTTGTTGGGTGGCGACACCATTACCACCTGCGGCACACCCGCGATTTTGGCGGGGATGGCGTCCATCAACACGGTAGAGGGATAGGCCGCTGTACCGCCGGGAACGTACAACCCTGCGCGATCCACGGGGATGACCTTTTGCCCCATCACGATACCCGCTTCGTCGTTGATAATAAAACTGTTGCGCACTTGCTTTTCGTGGAAGTTGCGAATGTTGGCGGCGGCACGTTTTAAGATGTCCAAAAACTTAGGGTCAACCGACGCTACCGCTTCTGCTATTTCATCCGCCGTGACTTGCAAACTGTCAAGGTCGGTGCCGTCAAACCGTTTGGTATAGTCGCGCAGGGCGGCGTCGCCCTCTTCTTTTACACGGCGCAAAATATCCGCCACGATATCCTGTACGTTCACTTGCGGCACCACACGAGAGAAGATCTCGTCGTTGGGCACCGCACCGTAGGACATAATGTTGATCATACTGTCACCTCCGTTTGTGCCGCCAATTCGCGCAGCAGGGTTTCGATGGCTTCGTTTTTGAACTTGAAGCCGGCACGGTTGGCAATCAACCGCGCGCTGATGGGCACGATGGTCTCGTGCACCACCAAATTGTTTTCTTTGAGCGTGGTGCCCGTTTCCACAATGTCCACGATCACATCCGACAACCCAAGAATGGGCGCGATTTCAATGGAGCCGTTTAACCGAATGATGTCGATATCGCGGCCAATGGAATTGTAGTAGTTGCGGGCAATGTTCACAAATTTGGTTGCCACTTTCAATGTGCGGCGCGGATCGTCGTGAAAATCGGCTTTCGCGGCCACCGCCATACGGCATTTGCCCAAATTCAAATCCAGCAGTTCGTACACCGCGGGTTGGTATTCCAGCAAAATATCTTTCCCTGCCACACCGATATCGGCGGCGCCGCGTTCCACGTAAATGGCCACGTCAGAAGGTTTTACCCAAAAATACCGCACGCCTTTTTCTTCATTTTCAAAAATCAATTTGCGGTTGTTCTCCCGAATGGAGGGGCATTCAAAACCCGCTTTTTCGAACATAGCATACACCTTTTCGCCCAAACGGCCTTTCGGCAATGCCACGTTAAGCATCGTTTTCAATGCGTTTCACCTCTCCTTTTTCGAGTTTCCAAATGCAACGGTATCGGCTTTTTTTCGGCAGCGTGCGCGTGGCGCTCACACGGGCACCTTCGGCGGTAAGTTGTTCCACCGCACGCGCCACCGCTGCAAGGTCATCCTCTCCGTACAGCAAAATGCCGTCGGCATTGTCACGGGCCGTTTGTGTGCCGAGTTGTTCGAGCATATCCAAATACACGGCAAAGCCGACGGCACCGTCGCAGCGACCCATTTTGCGCATCAAATTATCGTACTGTCCGCCCGAGAGCACACTGTCGGGAACGCCTTGTACAAATCCTTTAAACGTGAACCCGTTGTAGTATTTCACGTTGCCGACTACCGAAAAATCAATGCGCAAATGCTCTTCCAACAGTGTGTCGGCAAAAGCTGCCGTTACACGTTCCAACTGCCCAAGCGCTTCACAGTTCGGGAGTAACGTGTGCAACCGCGGCAATACCTGTTGCGGTGCGCCGTATACGGTGATCAATTCGCCGAGTTTTTCGGCATTGACACCGTGCTGTTTGCACAGCGCCGTCAGTTCGTGCAGGTTTTTTTCACCAATAAGGGCAAACACATCGCCGCGGATCTCTTGCGGCACCGAAAGCGTATCCAACAGGGCGCCGACAACGCCGAGATGCGAAATATCCAGCACCCAGTCGGTAGCGATGCACTGCAAGCTTTCTGCCGCCAATTTGAGCACTTCGTACAGACAATAATCGTCCACGTCGCCGATGCACTCGATGCCCGCCTGCATAATTTCGCGGAACGCGTGCGTGCCCTCGGACACGCGATACACGTTTTCGTTATAATATACCTTTTGTATGCCTTCGCCGTCACGGCTGTTTTTCACAATGGACAACGTCACGTCGGGTTTGAGCGCCATCAGTTTTCCGTTGGTATCGGTAAAGGTAATGATGCTATCCGAAATGAGAAAATCCTTGTTGCGGACATACAGGTCGTATTCTTCAAATTTGTTCATTTTGTATGGGGTGTAACCGTAACGCCCGTACAATTCGCGCAAGGTAAAAACGGCGTTTTCGACACCGCTTACTGCCGTTTTGAAATCGTTCATTTTGCCGCCGCCTTTCGCTTTTCAATGGCTTCCTGATACCCGCCGCTTCCGTAGTTTAAACAACGGCTGACACGGCTGATGGTGGCGGTGCTGACCCCCACCTCTTTGGCAATTTGTTGATAGTTAACCCCTTCGTCCAACAACAACGCCACGTCAAACCGTTGCGCCATATCCTGAATTTCCTTAATGGTACACACGTCTTCAAAAAAACGATAGCAATCTTCTTTGTTTTGCAAATTCGCAATTGCCTCAAACAAGCGGTCTACCGACTCGCAACGGACCTTCGACATAGGTGTGTCCCCCTTTGGTTGAATTAGCACTTTGTTATGTTATCACTTTACTTTGGTGAAGTCAAGTCTTTTTTTCAAAAACAGAAGAATAGGCGGAGAAAACTTTTCTCCGCCTATCGCACATCGTTAAACCGAGGCCATTCGTTGCACGTTTTGCAACAAGCGAACAAGGGGAACGACAAGGATGCCGAGGCACACGTTACCGACGGCATGAATCACGTCAAACGAAAAGCCGGCCGCGATCCATGCCAAGGTTTGTGCACCGTTTAGCCCATATATGAGGGCTTGTACGGGCGCATACAACGTGCCGAACGCCAAGCCGTGTGCACCGCACACGGCCATATACACGGGAATCGCCACCGCTGTTGACATACGGCGCGGCAACACCATAACGGCGGCCCATAGGATTGTCCAAATGTATAGATAAGGGATCCACCAGGTATTAAACCCGCTCAGCAAACCTTGCAACAACACGTACACCGCTATGGGATATAACGCTTTCGATCGGTACACCACCGTGTAGGCAACCGTGAGCACCCCCACCATATGAATGTTGGGCAAAAACTCAAGCGCAACATCACCAACGTAGAGAATGGCACCGAGCAAAGCGAAGGTGACCGTTTCTTTTACGGTAAGTTTCATTATTTTTCCGCTCGGAATTCGTAGGTGGCACCGTTTTCCACGGCGGTGGTGTCCACTCCCGCGCTCGCATACCCGCCATTTACGTAGAAGGCCCAGTATTTGCCGTGTGTGTTGTAATCCAGCGTAATGCCGTTAACGGTTTTGACGTATAAACCGAATTCGCTTTGTTCCCCGTCGATCAAATTCAAGTTGGTAAGTGCCGTACCGACATTCGGTTCATCGGTTTTCACCAAGAATTTGGTGACGTTGCCTTCCGCGTCCGTTACGTTGAAGAAGAAGGATGTTTCGCCTTTCCCGAGTTCGGTATACGGTGCAGTGGTCGTGGTGGTAGCCACGGTAGTCGTGGTTGTCGCACCCGTGGCTGCAGGGCCGCCGTCCGCTTGATCCACACAAGCCGTCATCGTCAGTGCCGTTGCCGCCATCAGCACCACCAGAAGAAGGCAAGACAAGCGTTTTGCAAAAATAAGTGTCTTGTTCATAGGTTATTTCTCCTTTATGTTTTATTGTCGTTTCCGTCGGCACTCGCAACGATACGAAACGCCTTTTGCAGAGAAATCGGGTATTTCGACTGCGGTCGGTGCTATCGCCTTCTCAACAATTTCGTCAATGGCGTTTCACCCGTTTGCGGCAGCGGGTACAGATAGCCTCTTTTCAACCTCACGGCGACGGGCTCGTACCGGAATTTCACCGGTTTCCCCTTTTTCTCTCCCCCATTTTACCGTGCCTTTTCCCCGTTTGCAATAGATTTCGCATAAAATGTAAAAAATAATAAATTTTTCGCTTGACATTCGGGGACGAATTGGATATAATATCGTAGCGCGGTTGGGAACATGAACCATTAGCTCAGTTGGCAGAGCACCTGACTTTTAATCAGGGTGTCCGGAGTTCGAGTCTCCGATGGTTCACCAAAAAAGCGGTCCACACATTGGTGTGGGCCGTTTTTTTCTTTAACGGAGGCTCGAACTCTGAGAGG
>JAZULW010000095.1:0-16723 GCA_045603285.1 Acutalibacteraceae bacterium
CGTCCGTCCCCATCAGGGACGGACGTTTTTTTATATCGACAATTGAAAGACATACCCCAGCGTGATGCCGAAAACGGCAGATAAACAAATGATCAAAATGGGGTGCACCTTTTTGAACGCGAGCACCGTCATCAGCGCCACAATGCCAAGCGAAAACCAAAACGGCAACGACGCGAACACCGAAAGGGCAATACCTGACGGAAACAACACCGTTTTGCCAATGGACACCACCGCCGCGGCAATGAGACCGATGGCGGCGGGTTTCAGCCCGTTCATACACCCGGCAACGATACGGTTTTTCTTAAACGCATCAAAGCATTTGGCCACTATGAGGATGATGATGAACGACGGCAGCACCACACCGAGTGTGGCACACGCGGCGCCGAGGATACTGCCTAGGATACCGAATGCTCCACCCAGTTCCGAGCCAATATAGGTCGCCATATTGATGGCGAACGGGCCGGGAGTGGATTCGCTGACCGCGATGAAATTGATGATCTCTTCATTGGTCAACCAACCGTTTTTGAACACTTCCGCTTGAATAAGGGGCAGCATAGCGTAGCCGCCGCCAAACGTGAAGGCACCAATTTTGAAGAAGGTGAGGAACAACATAAGAAAGATCATTGTTTGCCCCTCCTCTCGCGAAGGAGTGAGGTAACCAGACCCACGATAGCCGCCGATACAATGATCAGCAACACGGGCACATCCATGAATATATCCACAATCGCCGCGGCCACAAAGGCGGCCGCCGCAATACCGTAGGCCACGGCATTTTTGGGACATTTGCGCAACATCATCCACAACGATTTCAGGAGCAATGCGAGCACACCCGCACGAATACCAAAGAACGCATATTGAACCGCTTTCAAATTTTGAAATTCGCGCAGAAGACCCGCTATGGTTAAAATGATCACAAAGGAAGGCAACACCACACCAAGCGTAGCCGCCGCACTTCCCCACACACCGGCCACGCGGTAACCCACGAACGTGGCCGAGTTGATGGCGATAGGACCGGGAGTGGATTCGGCAATGGCCAAGATCTCCAATATATCGTCGTCGGTGATCCATCCGTGTTTTTCCGCCGCTTCGCGTTGGATAAGCGGGATCATCGCATATCCACCACCGAACGTAAAGGCGCCGATCTTAAAAAACGTGGTAAACAGTTGCCACACAAGACGCGCTTTGGAAGGTTGTTTATCCGCGTTTATCAAGAGGCACGTACTTCCCTTCTTTTTTTACATTGATGTAGGCAGGACGAATGATCTTGCCCGCATTTTGAATTTCCTCGATGCGGTGAGCACTCCAACCCGCAATGCGCGCCACCGCAAAAATGGGGGTAAACAATTCATACGGCAAATCAAGCATACGGTAAATGAGACCCGAATAGAAATCGACATTGGGGCTAACGCCTTTATACATCTTGCGTTTTTCTGCAATGATCGCAGGGGCAAGCGAGGCCACCGTTTCGTACAAGGCAAATTCCTCTTCTCTTCCCTTTTCTACCGACAGTTCTTTCGCGAAACGTTTTAAAATCTCGGCACGGGGGTCGGAAAGCGAGTAGACTGCGTGGCCCATACCGTAAATGAGCCCCGCGTTGTCAAACGCCTCTTTACCCAGGAGACGGTAAAGGTAGTTGCTGATTTGGTCTTTATCGTTTACGTTGATGGCGGCTTTCATATCATCAAACATACGCACCACTTTGATGTTGGCACCGCCGTGGCGCGGCCCTTTGAGAGAGCCAAGCGCCGCGGACACCGCGGAATACGTATCCGTACCCGACGACGTGACCACGTGGGTGGTAAAGGTAGAGTTGTTGCCGCCACCGTGTTCCGCATGCAACACCAACGCAAGGTCCAATATTCGCGCTTCCAGTTCCGTATATTGCCCGTCTTTGCGGAGAAGGCGCAACAGCGTTTCGGCGGTGGAAAGACCGGGGTCTGGTTGATGGATCACCAAACTTTTACCTTGGTGATAGTGACGGAAGGACTGATAACTGTACGCTGCCAGCATCGGAAATACCGAAATGAGTTGTAAGCATTGGCGCAACACGTTCGCCACCGAAATATCATCGGGGTTTTCGTCGTATGCATACAAAGCCAACACGCACCGAGACAGAATGTTCATCATATCGCGGCCGGGGGCTTTCAAAATCATATCCCGCACAAACGACGTGGGCAAACTGCGTACATCCGCCAACTCTTCACGAAAACGTGACAGCTGTGCAGCGGTGGGCAGTTCCGAAAATAGCAAGAGATAGACGGTTTCTTCAAAGCCATAACGATGGTCACCATAAAAACCGCCCACCAAATCGTTAACGTCAATACCGCGGTACTGCAAACGGCCTTCACAAGGCAGCGCTTCGCCGTTTGGGCCTTTCTTTTTGGCCACGATATTGGATACTTCGGTAAGGCCGGTAACCACACCGTTTCCGTCCATATCCCGCAGACCGCGGTTGACGTGGTGCTCGGCATACATTTCGGGTACAATTCGGTTGTTGCGGTCGGCAAGAGCCGCCAACTCGTGAATATAGGGGGTGATCTCGGAATAGGAACGTTTCATCGTCTATTCTCCTTCCTTAAAAATTAGGACATCCGCAACACACCGTTTTGTTCGGTCAAGCGAATGGCCGTGATCACTTCATCGCAACGGTCCACCATTTGCGTAGCAATGGCATCTTCTACCTCACGACGAATGACGTTTCGCAAATCGCGTGCACCGCGTTTGCCTCCGAACGCTTTTCCCGCTAATACGGCGGGGACCTTTTCCTCCCACGAAAGGGTGATACCGCGCTCCAACAAGGGTGCCACCAATTCGGTAAGCATCAACACCGCGATACGCTCGTAGTCCGCCTCGGTAAGGGGGGCAAAATACACGATCTCGTCCACACGGCTGATGAATTCGGGACGTAAGAAATCCGAAAGCGCTTTGTAAGCCTTGTCTTTCGAAGCTTCCGTACCCGTTTTACCGAAGCCCATCAAATTGTCTTTGAATTGGCTGCCGGCGTTGGATGTCATCACGATAACGGTATTTTCAAAATTGACAATACGACCGTGCGCATCCGTTACGCGCCCTTCGTCCAAAATCTGCAACAAAATGTTCAGCACGTCGGGGTGTGCTTTTTCAATTTCGTCAAACAAAATGACGGAATACGGTTTGCGACGCACCTTTTCGGTAAGTTGCCCTGCTTCATCGTATCCCACGTAGCCGGGGGGCGAACCGATAAGGCGCGACACCGCGTGTTTCTCCATAAACTCCGACATATCCAACCGAATGAGCGTGTCAGGGGTATCAAACAGTTGTGCCGCCAACACTTTCACCAGTTCGGTTTTTCCCACACCGGTAGGCCCCACAAAAATAAACGAGGCAGGGCGGCGACGCGGGCTTATCTGTACACGCGAACGGCGGACGGCGGCGGCAACGGTGGACACCGCTTCCTCTTGCCCGATAACGTGTTGTTTGAGTTCGGCTTCCAAAGAAGCCAGTTTTTTGAGTTCACTTTCCCTGACTTTGGAGGCAGGGATACCGGTCCACAGTTCAATGACCTTGGCCAAATGTTCTTCCCCGACGGGTGTTTCCAGCGACGGGCGCAACTCCTCCAGTTGTTGTTCCATTTTGGCCAAATTGGCACGCAGATGAGCCAACGCCTCGTAATCCACAGATTCTTTGGCCATTTCGTCGGCTTCTTTTTTCTTGAATTCTTCCTGTTGCAACAACAACCGTGCGTATTCATCCGCTTTAGTGTTTTGCAACGAGGCGGCGGCACACGCTTCATCCAACAAATCGATGGCTTTGTCGGGAAGATAGCGGTCGGTAATGTAGCGTTCGGACAACACCACCGCACGGCGAATCAACGCATCGCTTACCGTAACCGCGTGGTATTGCTCGTAATACCCTTTGATACCCTTGAGCATCTCTACACTATCTTCAATCGAAGGTTCTTCCACTTTGATGGGTTGAAAGCGGCGTTCCAGCGCCGCATCTTTTTCAATGTGTTGGCGGTATTCATGAAACGTGGTAGCACCGATAACTTGAATTTCCCCGCGCGACAGTGCCGGTTTTAAAATGTTAGCGGCGGACATACTGCCCTCGGAATCCCCCGTTCCCACCAAGGTGTGCACCTCGTCAATAAACAGCAAAATATTGCCTTGGGTGCGCACTTCTTCAATGAGGCCTTTGATACGGCTTTCAAACTGGCCGCGGAATTGCGTGCCTGCCACCAACGCAGTAAGATCCAGCAAATGCAGTTCTTTACCGGCCAACTTGTGGGGAACTTGACCGCTTGCAATGCGCAGCGCCAAACCCTCGGCAATGGCCGTTTTGCCGACACCGGGTTCCCCAATGAGGCAAGGGTTATTTTTGGTGCGGCGGGACAAGATTTGAATGGCACGATAGATCTCGCGTTCGCGCCCGATGATGGCATCCAGTTGTCCGGCGCGTGCTTTTTGGGTAAGGTCGGTGCAATACGTATCCAGGAACTTGCGTTTCTTTTCTTTTGAGGGCTTTTGGTCGGCTTTTTTATGCGAAGACTCCTCGGTTTTCTCGCCCTGTGTTTGTTTGCCAAACAAATTTTGTAAAAAAGGGAACGTGGCGGCGCCGCCGGGGGCAAAATCATCCTCATCCCCGTCGGTATTCATCATTTCACCAAATTGTTCCTCCATTTGGTCCAATTCCTCTTGCCCGATCCCGAATTTGGCGAGCATATCTTCCACGGGTTTGATCCCCAGTTCTTTTGCACACGTAAGGCAATAGCCTTCGTTTATGCTTTCGTTCCCTTCCATACGGGTAACAAATACCACGGCAGGGCGCTTTTGACAACGGGCACACAACATTTTACGTTTCTCCTTCTAATGCTTCACGGCGAAGCTTCAGGTACACGCGCATATACGCGAAAAATGAAAACAACATCGTAATGGCCACCAGCATGATCAGGGCCAAAAACACAGGGTGCGGCATATCGTCCCACAGCACAATAGCGAGCATCGCACCGTAAAACGTGAACGTGGAAATTTTGCCGAACCAACGCGAACCGCGCACCACCTCGTACCGTGATAACAAGAGGGCACCACCCACAATCTGCAAAACCTCTTTGACAAGGCAGATCACCATCAACGGAATCAGTTCCGAGTACCGTACCGACAAGCAAACCAACACCGCCAGTTGTGTCAGTTTATCCGCCAACGGATCAAGCAATTTGCCGATTTCGGTGATCTGATTAAAACGGCGCGCCACAAAACCGTCCACCACATCGGTGAGTCCGGAAATGAGTAACACCAGCATTGCCCAATACAGATTCCCTTCATCATCCAAATACAACCACGCAAACAACGGAATCAGGGTCAAACGCACAAGCGAAAGTACGTTAGGAATATTCCACTTAAATTTTATACGTTCCATAGCGTTAAATTCTCCGTCAAATAAAGGATAGGGGACTGTTTTGTGCCACCCACGAAGCCAAGAGCGTTTCGTCCAATTGCGCGGTGGTAATCAGTTTTCCCGAGGAAGCCAACAGTTGCATCACACTGACCGCGATGAGGACAAAAACAATTGCTTTGAGAAGGCCCACCGCCGCGCCGAGCAAACCGTCGGCCTGACGAATGACCGGAAGTTTGCGGATGGGTTTGAGAAGTGCGGTAAGCAATTTTACCACCAGTAACAATAACAGAACCAGTACGATAAAGAGCACCACGCGAAACAACCCGATAGCCAGAGGACGAATCACCTTGGTAACCAAAGCTTCCGCCAACACCACCGTGGAATCGATCACGGTACTTTGCATTTGATCCAACGCTTGCGTGGCTTGGTCATTCTGATTGATGGCGTTTACCAAAAAATCGGGCAAACTATTAAGCGCACCTTCCAGTTGTTCGGACATGGCCGCACTGCCGCTGTTCTCCACCGCTTCCACAATGGTTTGTTGCAACGGTTCGCTGACAAACGAATCGTAGATCATCGGCGCTAGGGAAGCACTTAAAGAAGAGGCCACCACAATCGCCGCTACCAAGCCCACCAGCTGCACGATAGAACGAATAAAACCGCGGTGATAACCGAGCGCTATCGTTACAACAAAAATCAGTATGAGCACACCGTCCAATATGTATGCCATATTCTCCACCTCTCACCTATTAGTACTGTATTTGTTGAATATCGCGAAGCGTGAGCAACATCACGGTGTCGCGATAATATGCCGCCGAAAGCGTATCGGTCGGCGTATTGATTTGTATATTGTGCTCCCCTTCGCTCACGATAAACACCGTGGAATCGGAAAGCAGTGCAAACTCCGTATCGCGGCAGGATGCCGAACGATAGTTACCGACAAACGGCAGGGTTTTTACGTGGTCGCCCTTGCTGTTTAAGAGCCACACTTCCCCACTGGAGGCACTGCCGAGACGGCGCATCACCAAACCCGCTATTTTGCGGGAGGAAGCATAGCCAATGGGTTCCATGCCCTCATAGGCAATGCGCTGCGCATTTTTACCGTTTACCACCCAATACTCGGTATCACCGAGCACCAACACCGCATCACCCAAATACGAAACGTGATAGAGAAGCTGTTCGTTTGCAATGTGTTCGGTGGGGGTTTTGGAAGAAAATTGAAACAAGAGCAACACCGATTTTAACGCACCGCCCTCGGCGGTAGTGCCGATGGCCGCCAACCCTTTTCCGCCGGGGGCTAACGACACGTTGGTGATGAGATATTTGCCGCTTTTATATTCATATACGAGTTTTCCGCTTTTATTATACACACGAATGTGACTGAGATAACTTTGCGAATCGGCATCCGTTGCCACCGCTACCATTCCCGAAGAAAGCAGGTCCGAGGCATAGATGGTGCGACTTTGCAGATCCATTTCCAGCACGGTTTCACGGCGGCTTTCAATCTTAAAACGGCTGCCACCGAGTTCGGTTACCAGTGCGTATTGCCCTGCCGTTTGCAACGTGGGATCGTTTAACGTATTGGGTCGTTGTTCCACACAACCGGCAGAGGCATTGAAAAATTGCAACGAACTGTCGCTGAGAACCGCCAAGTAGTTGCCCACTTGACCCATTCCCACCACCGAACTGCCGCCGATGGTATACGGATAGCCTTCTCCTGCTTCGCCGTTTCCCAGCTGAATATCGGCCCAGTCAAGCACCGATTCAGGCGCTACCGTTTCCCAGTTGTTCCACAACAAAAATAACACACCGAGCACCGCCGCTACAATGAGCAACCGCCTCAACAACTGACGAGCAGGAGATCGGCGGCGACGGGTTTTGGCCCGCACTTCGTTCTCGTTTGCGCCGGGAAACAAATGGATATTTTTGATGCGTTTAGTCGAACGACGTTTCATACCACACCTCGTCTAAAAAAAGTCCTTTTGCCGGCGCGGTGGCACCGGCGGCCTGACGGTCACCGGTTTCCAAAGCGCGTTTTACATCCTCGGCCGTTAAACGGCCCACGTGCACATCCAACAGCGTTCCGACAAAAATGCGTACCATATTGTACAAAAAGCCATCGGCTTCCACGGTATAGCGCACCGTATCTCCGTCACGTGTGACATCCGAACGGCGAACAGTACGAACTTTGTCTTGCACCGAACTGCCCGCCGAACAAAATGCCGAAAAATCATGCGTTCCCACAAACAATTGCGCCGTTTCGTTCAATAGGCCTACATTCAGCGGCGCGCGCATATGCACCGCATACAAGCGCAAAAACGGGTCAGCTGTTACGCCGTTATCAATTTGATAGACATACCGTTTCCCTTTTGCTGCATAGCGTGGATGAAAATCGGCCGATACCGTATGCGAAGAAACCACGGCTATGTCGTTTGGCAACACGCCGTTTAAACTGCGGCACAAGGCTTCGTTTGTAAACGAATCGGGTACGTCCAACGCACAATAAAACCGCCGCGCATGCACACCCGCATCGGTGCGGCTGCAACCCGTGATATCCGCACGGGTACCGGAGATCTGTTCGATGGCATCCTGCAACGTTTCTTGCACGGTGATGCCGTTTGGTTGCACTTGCCAACCGTGAAACCGCGTACCGTCATACCGAATACACAACAAACGCTTTGCCATCGAATTCCTCCTTTTTTAAATAATAGGGTTTACAAAAATATTCAGTAAAATGAGCACCGCCGCAAGCAAAACCATGGTGGCCAAACACACACCATCCCGTGCGTGCAGGCGAAACTGTTTCATACGGGTGCGGCCTTCACCACCGCGGTAACACCGGCATTCCATCGCGGTTGCCAATTCGTAAGCACGACGGAATGACGACACAAACAACGGAATCAAAACGGGAATCAACGCCCGTACGCGTTGCATCAAGCCGCCGCTTTCCAAATCGGCTCCGCGCGCTTTTTGGGCTGCCATGATCTTATCGGTTTCTTCGATAAGTGTGGGGATAAACCGCAACGCAATGGTCATCATCATGGCAATTTCGTGCACGGGGAACCGCAATACTTTCAGCGGACTTAACAAACGCTCCAATCCGTCGGTCAAGGCTGTGGGAGAGGTGGTGTAGGTGAGCAGCGACGTTCCCACAATGAGGCACAAAATACGAACGGCAATGAACACCGCGTTGGCGATGCCTTCGGCGGTGATACGCAAGATCCACCATTGCCACAAGGCTTCTCCTTGCGCATAAAACAAATTGATGACCGCCGTGAGCAAAATGAGCGGTAGCACGGGTTTCATACTGCGCAACACCAATGAAACGGGCAACCGGGACAACCACACCACCGCCGCCATAAACACCGCTGCCAAAGCCAGCCCTACGCCGTTTTGGGGAATGAAGATGACCACAATATAGGCAAACGTGAGCGCCAGTTTCATACGGGGATCTAGCCGATGAAGAAGAGAGTTTCCGGGGAAAAATTGACCGATGGTGATATCAGACAACATGGTGTTTCCCCCCCTTCAGCAAGGGTAACAATACCTCTTTCGCTTGTTGCACCGTATACACGGGAGAGGAGATCGGCACACCCGCGTTTCGAAGTGCGGCCGCAATTTTGGTAACGGCCGGCACCGAAAGGCCGATGTTCTCTAACTCATCGGCACGGGAGAACACCTCTCTTGTGGTGCCGTCCATCGCCACATGTCCATCTGCCAACACAAGCACACGGTCGGCCACACGGGCAATATCTTCCATACTGTGGGAAACGAGCAACACCGTGGTATTGTGTTTCTTTTTATAGGCACAAATTTGGTCAAGTAAGCTTTCACGGCCGCGCGGATCAAGCCCCGCCGTGGGTTCATCCAAAACGAGAACTTTGGGTTCCATCGCCATTACTCCCGCAATGGCCGCGCGGCGCTTTTCACCGCCCGACAGTTCAAACGGAGATCTCTCCAGCAGTTCGCGGTGCAAACCGACGAGATCGGCCGCACGGTATACACGCGCGGCTATCTCCTCGTCTGAAAGGCCTTGGTTTTTCGGGCCGAACGCGATGTCTTTGTATACCGTTTCCTCAAACAATTGGTGTTCGGGATATTGAAACACCATCCCCACCTCAAACCGAACGCGACGAATGTCTTTGGGATGTTCCCAGATATCCCGCCCGTTTACCAAAACGGTGCCTTCGGTGGGTTTGAGCAACCCGTTAAGCAACTGCACAAAAGTGGATTTCCCCGAACCCGTGTGTCCGATAATGCCGAGAAACTCACCCTCATTGATTTGAACGGAAACGTCCTCCAAGGCCTCCCGTTCAAAGGGAGTGCCCACGGAATACCGCACCGTACAATGTTTGGTTTCTATAACCGCCATGGGTTACCTCCCTAAGGTGACGCGACTCATTCGAACCTTGTTTTAAAAAGGGGAATGGTCGCTCACCCGTCGTTACAATACTCGCGAATACGGCAAGTATTCGCTGCGTTTTCGCCTTGGTTGAACCCCCATTGCCTCTTTTTAAAATCTTCGACCGCTAAGCGAGAAGATTTCGAGAAATTTTGAGTTCATTTGAGCGAAGCAAGGCTCACGCCTTGCGAGAACAAATAAGGTGAAAAGGCCCGAAATCGGCCGCTTTGCGGCAGGTTCGAGTGGGCCGTGTCACCTTAGCTGTTGTAAAATCGCTTCAGCGCATTCTTCAATGGTTAGCACATTGTCGGGCAAGGCAACGCCTGCCTGCCGCAAGGCAAAACACAATTCCGTGGGTTGCGGCACATCCAATTCCAGCGCGCGCAACGCCTCCACCTGCGAAAACACCTCGCGGGGTGTTCCCTCTTTTACCACGATGCCCTCATCCATCACCAACACGCGGTCCGCAAGCACCGCTTCTTCCATATAATGCGTGATGAGGATGACGGTGATACCGTTTTCACGATGTAAGCGACACACGGTGTCCATCACTTCACGGCGACCTTGAGGGTCCAGCATAGCAGTTGGTTCATCCAACACAATGCAATCCGGCTTCATCGCCAAAATGCCTGCAATGGCGACCCGTTGCTTTTGGCCGCCCGACAGTTTGTGTGCCGCGTGCTTGCGGTAGTCATACATACCCACCGCTTTGAGTGCTTCGTCTACCCGCATACGAATTTCCCGTGGCTCTACTCCCAAGTTTTCAGGACCGAACGCCACGTCTTCTTCCACAATAGTAGACACGAGTTGGTTGTCGGGATTTTGCAACACCATTCCCACCATACTGCGAATATCGTACACACGGGATTCGTCCGCCGTGTCCATCTCGCGCACCAATACCTGACCGCCCAGCGGCAACAACATCGCGTTAAAATGTTTCGCGAGGGTAGATTTGCCGCAACCGTTATGGCCAAGCAAAGCCACAAACTCTCCTTGTTTTACCGAAAGCGATATGCCGTTGAGTACCACCGAGGGAGCGCCGGTTTCTTCTTCGTAACGAAACCGCACGTCAGTCGTTTTGATCATATCCATCGTTATCGCTCCTTCCACATCGCGGTGGCACCGCAGGGCAACACCAATCCGCTTTGAGTAACGGGAAGGCCGATCTCATCCGCCGCGGTAACACCGCCGAAACGGGGTGTAAGCAGCGACGATAACATATATTGCATCACCGACGGAGAAAGCCCCGTTGTGTAAGAGTTGATAAGGAAAAAAAGCGGCTTGTCCGAAAGGAGCGCGGCACATTCTTTTACAAGGGTGTAAATTTGTTCTTCCAGTTTCCACACCTCACCGCCGGGGCCGCGCCCGTAAGACGGCGGGTCCATCAAAATAGCATCGTAGGTGTTGCCGCGGCGTTGTTCACGCGCCACAAATTTGCCGCAATCGTCCACAAGCCAACGCATCGGACGGTCGGCAAGACCCGATGCCGCCACGTTTTCTTTGCCCCACGCCACCATACCTTTGGAGGCATCCACGTGGGTAACGTGCGCACCTGCAGCCGCAAGGGCAAGGGTGGCACCGCCCGTATATCCAAACAAATTCAGCACTCGAATGGGACGATTTGCCGCACGAACCCTCGTTGCCATGGCATCCCAGTTTACGGCTTGTTCGGGAAACAACCCCGTGTGTTTGAATCCCATCGGCTTTAAACGGAAATGCAAGCCTGACAAGCCCGCCTCGGGCGAATCGTAGCCGATTTCCCACACATCGGGAAGCGGTTTATACGTTTCCCAGTGACCACCGCCCGTGTTGGAGCGGTGATAGCGCGCGTGGGCATTTCGCCACAACGGATGGCGCCGCCCCGTGCTCCATAAAATTTGCGGATCGGGACGAATTAAAATACACTCACCCCAGCGTTCCAGACGTTCGCCGTCGGTGGCATCAAGCAATTCGTAATCGGTCCAATTTACAGCAGTTCTCATAATCTATACATCCAATGTTGTTTGTTGATAGGGATTGGAAAGCGGTTTCATCCCCAAATGTTCATACGCGGCAGGCAACACCACACGACCGCGCGGTGTGCGGCCAATGAAGCCCAGTTGCATCAAATATGGTTCGTACACGTCTTCGATGGTGATGGATTCTTCGCCGATCATAGCCGCCAGTGTATCCACCCCAACGGGGCCACCGCCGTAGTGTTTGATCATCGCGGTGAGCATACGGCGGTCGATCATATCCAAACCGAGTTCATCAATTTCCATACGGTCAAGCGCTTCTTGTGCTATCTCCGCCGTAATGGCACCGTTGTTCATCACCTGCGCAAAATCGCGCACGCGTTTGAGCAAACGGTTGGCGATCCGCGGTGTCCCGCGCGAGCGTGAGGCGATTTCAAGTGAGCCGTCCACGTCACACGGAATTTGCAAGATCCCGGCACTGCGGCGCACAATGCTTGCCAATTCTTCGGGGGTATACATTTCCAAACGGCAAATGACACCGAAGCGATCCCGCAGCGGCGCGGACAGTTGCCCGGCGCGCGTCGTGGCACCAATAAGCGTGAATTTCGGAAGCGGTAAGTGGATAGACGAAGCGCCTTGCCCTTTGCCGTTGATAAGGTCAATGGCAAAATCTTCCATCGCGGGATACAGGATTTCTTCTACCGTACGCGGCAGGCGGGGTATTTCATCAATGAACAATACATCGCCTTGCTCCAAGTTGGTAAGCATCGCCGCCAAGTCACCGGGGCGTTCCAACGCGGGACCTGACGTGATACGAAAATTGACCCCCATCTCGGTGGCAATGATGGACGATAAGGTCGTTTTGCCGAGGCCGGGAGGGCCGTATAATAACACGTGGTCAAGCGGTTCATGGCGAAGCCGCGCCGCACTGATATATACCGACAAGTTGCTTTTTACCTTTTCTTGCCCCACGTATTCCGCAAGGGTGCGCGGACGCAAGGGGTTGTCCCCTTCGTCTTCGGGAAGATAATCTGCCGACAACAAGCGGCTCTCGTAGTCCATTTCACTCACGGTTATATCCCCCTTTTAACGTCTTCCCAAGGTTTTCAGTGCTTGGCGAATCAATTCTTCTACCGACAAATCGCCATCCAACTTCGATACCGCGGCCGAGGCTTCCGAGGCCGAAAAACCGAGCATCGTGAGGGCACTGACCGCTTCTTCAGCGGCACGCGAGGCGCTGACGACACCCACAGCGGAAGAAACGGCAACATCCGCGCCGCTATCGGTGGGAAGGCCGACTTTGTCTTTAAGTTCCAGCACAATACGCTGCGCCAGTTTGGGGCCGACACCTTGTGCACGGGTAAACGCCTTGTGGTCACCCGTGGCGGCGGCAAGCGCCACGCGGTCAGGTGTCAGTTCCGACAAAATGGCAAGCCCCGCTTTGGGGCCCACGCCGTTGACGGCAGTGAGCATTTTAAAACAAGTCAGTTCCGTGCGATCGGCAAAGCCAAACAGGTCGACCGCGTCTTCCCGCACGTTTAAAATCGTATACAACATCACTTCGCCGCCAACATCGGGCAAACGCCGTGCGGTATTCATTGTCACCGAGCATTGATACCCCACACCGCCGCATTCTACCACGGCAAGCGAAGGTTCGCGGTGGATAAGTGTTCCGCGCACACTGTATAACATCGGGTCAACCTCCTTGTAATCGCAATTTGAGAGCCGTGCCGCCCATTTGCGCGTGGCAAATGGCAACCGCCAACGCATCCGCCGTATCGTCCGGTTTGGGCACGTGTTGCAACCGCAACAACCGCCGTGTCATTTCCATCACTTGCGGTTTTTGTGCTTGACCGTATCCCGTGACGGCGGCTTTTACTTGCATCGGGGTATATTCAAACACAGGCAGACCGCCTTGTTCGGCGGCAAGCAAGATCACACCGCGTGCTTGCGCCACGTCAATGGCGGTGGTTTTGTTGCTTTGAAAATACAACTTCTCAATGGCCAATACATCGGGTTTATGGGAGGCAACGATGGCAGCAAGCTCCTCATAAATGCGTTGCAACCGTTCGCCGAACGGCCGCCCCGCCGCTGTGGTGACCGCCCCGAAGTCCACGGGAGTAAAACGGCCGCGCTCATAGTTTATCACGCCCCAGCCGACAATGGCATAGCCGGGGTCGATGCCCAATATTCGCACACGGTCACCTCCCAAAAATCTTAATATAGTATTATAGCATAAAGTTACTCGGTAATCAACGATTTTATTGCATTTACGGCGGCTTTTGCCCCGTTTTGTGTGTTCTTGTTTTGGGGGTTGGAAAGCCCCGCCGCGGTGCGTTCTTGGTTCCACACCACGTTTAGCACGCAACCCGCGCGTATGCCAAGCGATGCTGCCACGATATACAACGTGGCCGATTCCATTTCCGATGCCAACGAACCGCCCTTCAGCCACGCGTTCCATTGGTTGTGCAGTTGATGCGAAACGGGCGAAGCGTCAGGGTCGTGTTGCCCGTAAAAGGAATCTTTGCATTGCACCACGCCCGCATGCACGGGGCAACCGAGAGCTTTTCCGCCGTCAATAAGCGCGGTGGTCACGGCATGGTCAGCCACGGCGGGGAATTCAATGGGCAAATACTCGCGCGACGTCCCTTCGGCGCGGATGGCCCCCGTTGCCACCACCAAATCACCACCCATCACGTCAAGCGCCATACCGCCGCACGTCCCCACGCGAATGATCGTGCGCACACCGCAGCGGTACAGTTCTTCCACGCAAATGGCGGTAGAAGGGCCGCCGATGCCGTGTGAGGTGACAAGAACACGCTCACCGCCGAGCGTACCCGCCCACGTCGTATATTCGCGTTTTTGCGCGACAAACACGGGCTCGTTCAACAAACGGGCAATGGATTCCACACGGCCGGGATCTCCCGTGATGATGGCATACGCAGCACCTTGTGACGGTGCAAGACCGATGTGATACATGTGTTCGTTGTTAAAATTCATCCTCGTATCGCCCCTTACGATTTCATTTAAACTATATTATAGCAGATTTCCCCTTGCGGGACAAGGCGAACTCTGTTATAATTTGGTATTGTTAAAAAATTTTTTACAAAAGGAACTGCAACTATGACAGCATTGTCGGTGCATCGCTTAACCAAATATTTCGGAGAACGCTGCTTGTTCCAAAACGCCACCTTTGAGGTAGGGGATCACGACAAGATCGGCCTTGTCGGCGTGAACGGATGCGGAAAGTCCACCCTGTTTCGGATGCTTATGGGAAAAGAACGCATCGACGCGGGCGACGTGTTGATTGCCAAATCTATCCGCCTTGGGTATTTGGAACAACACACCTTGCAAGGCGAGGACGTCACCGTATGGGAAGCGGTGGAAAGCGTGTTTGAACCGCTTCGGAAGATGGAGCGTGAACTCGCGCACGTCACTGATTTGTTATCCGTGACCGCCACAAGCGACCTAATCGAAACACAACACCGTCTGCAAGAAGAATTTGAAGCGGCGGGCGGTTTGTATTACAAAAGCCGTGTGGCGTCTGCGCTTGCGGGGCTTGGGTTTGACGAAACGGCGTTTACGCAACCGGTATCCACCTTAAGCGGCGGTCAACGCTCTAAAATTGCTATGGGGCGGCTGTTGTTGTCGGATGCCAATTTGTTGTTGCTTGACGAACCGACCAACCATCTCGATATCCGTGCCGTGGAATGGCTGGAAGGGTTTTTGCGCGCGTACACGGGCGCACTCATCGTCATCTCGCACGACCGCTATTTTCTTGACCGCGTGACCAATCGTACCATTGAAATCGCGGGACAAGGGATCTACACTACCAACGGCAACTATTCCGCACACCGTGAAAAACGCGAAAAGGACGCGGAAATCACGTTGCATCACTATAAAACTTCACAAAAGGCCATCAAAAAACTGGAAGAAAACATTGCCCTTCTCAAACAATGGAACCGCGAAAAATCGGTGCGTGCCGCCGAGAGCCGCGAAAAGCGGTTGGAGAAAATGAAAGCAAGCCAAGAAACGCGTGAGCAAGCCGCCGCGTCCATTCGGTTTGGGTTTTCCGCCGCCACCACAAGCGGCAACGAAGTGCTGACCGCAAGCGCACTCAAAATGGGGTTTGTCGAACCGTTGTTTGACAACGTGGGGTTTCAGTTACGCCGCGGCGAGCGTGCCTTTTTGCTGGGCCCCAACGGATGCGGCAAAACCACGCTTTTGCGCTTGATCACAGGCGAACTGCAACCGCAAGACGGGTACATCCGTCTGGGTTCCAAAGTGTCCATCGGATATTACGACCAAACGCAAGCCGACCTTGACCCCAACAAGACCGCTATTGAGCAGTTGTGGGACGCCTATCCTTCCCTCACCGAAACGGCCTTGCGCAATTCTCTTGCCGCGTTTTTGTTTCGCGGTGACGAAGTGTTCAAACCCGTTTCGCAGCTAAGCGGCGGTGAAAAAGCACGGTTGCTCTTGTTGAAACTAATGCTCGCGCACGACAACGTGTTGTTGCTTGACGAACCGACCAACCATCTCGACATTGCCTCGCGCGAGGCCTTGGAAGAGGCATTGCAAGGGTATGAAGGCACCATGCTCATCGTGTCGCACGACCGCTATTTCATCAACCGCATGGCGACCCGTATTTTGCACTTGGAAGAGCACGGATGTGTATCGTATGACGGCGACTACGATGCCTACACCGAACGACGCGCCGCCGTGTTGCCGACAGCAGAAAAAACGGAAAAAGCGTCCGTGAAAGAAAACGCGTATCAGCAACGCAAGGAGCGAGAATCACAAAAACGGAAAGCCGCCACGCGCGTGCGCCGTGCGGAAGAAGCCATCGCCGCGTGCGAGAAAGAAATTGACGCGTTGACCGCTTTGCTCGAACAACCCGACGTTGCCGCCGATTACACCAAAGTGAGCGAATTAAGTGCGCAGTTGGAAGAAAAGAATGTCGAACTCGATACCCGCTTGCTGGAATGGGAAA
>JAZULW010000096.1:0-4472 GCA_045603285.1 Acutalibacteraceae bacterium
CAACGGCCGCAAGGTCAACATCCCCTCTTACCTCGTGAAAGCGGGTAACGTGGTGGCAGTGAAAGAAGCCAGCCGTTCGCTCGGCAGCGTGAAAGCGATCGTGGAAGCCACCGCTTCCCGTCCCACTCCGAAGTGGTTGGAACTCAATCGCGATGCGATGGAAGCCAAGATTGTGGCCTTCCCGGCGCGCGAGGACATCGATCTCCCGATCGAGGAAACCCTCATCGTCGAGTTGTACTCGAAATAATCCCCTATGCCCGTGCGGCATAACACGAAAAGATCACGGATACGGCATACCGTGTGTATGCGTATCGTCTATAATAAGGAGGGTTTTGAATGATAGAGATTGAAAAGCCCAGAATCGAAGCGTTGGATCTCACCGCGGACGGTACCTACGGCAAATTCGTCGTGGAACCCCTCGAACGCGGATACGGCACGACCTTGGGTAACAGCCTGCGTCGTGTGCTCCTCTCTTCTCTGCCCGGTGTGGCCGTCACCTCGGTGAAAATCGACGGTGTTTTGCACGAGTTCTCCACCGTAGAGGGCGTGAAGGAAGACGTTACCGAGATCGTGTTGAACATTAAGAGCTTGGTCCTGAAAATCAACGGCGACGGTCCCAAAACTGTCTACGTGGAAGCCGAAGGCCCCTGCGAAGTGACCGCCGCTTCCATCAAATGCGACAGTGAAGTGGAGATCCTGCAGCCCGACACCCACATCGCCACCTTGGGCGAAGGCGGTCGTCTGTTTATGGAGATCACGCTGGATAAGGGCCGCGGCTACGTTCCGGCCGAACGGAACAAGCAATTGATGAAACCCATCATCGGTGTGATTCCGGTGGACTCCATCTACACCCCTGTGGTGAAGGTGAACTACACCGTCAGCAACACCCGTGTGGGCCAGATCACCGACTATGACAAATTGGCGCTCGAAGTGTGGACCAACGGTACCATTTCGGCACAAGAAGCCGTGTCGCTTGCTGCGAAGATCGTCACCGATCACTTGCAGTTGTTTGTGGATCTGTCCGGTGATGCGTACAGCGATGGCTCCATTATGGTGGAGAAGGACGACAAGGGCAAGGAAAAGGCGCTCGAAATGACCATCGAAGAGTTGGATCTTTCGGTGCGTTCCTTCAACTGCCTGAAACGCGCAGGCATCAACAACGTCGAAGACTTGATCAGCAAGACGGAAGACGATATGATGAAAGTGCGTAACCTCGGCCGCAAATCGCTGGAAGAAGTGATTAACAAATTGGCGTCGTTGGGCTTTAGTCTGCGCGACGAAGAGGACTGATCGGTCAGTCTTTTACAGAATTCGGAAAAGGAGTGAATTCACATGCCCGGAACCACAAAACTCGGCAGACCCACCGCTTCCCGTTTGGCTATGCTGAGAGCTATGGTGACCTTCTTGCTTGAGAAGGGCCGCATTGAAACCACCGTTACCCGCGCGAAAGAAGTGCGTGCGATGACGGAAAAGATGATTACCATCGCGAAAACCCCCACGTTGACCAGCAAACGTCAAGTGATGGCGTTCGTGACCAAAGAAGCCGTTACCAAAAAATTGTTTGATGAGATCGCCCCCAAATACGCGGAGCGCAACGGCGGTTACACCCGCATCATCAAAACCGGCGCTCGCCGCGGCGATGCTGCCGAAATGGCCATCATCGAATTGGTATAAGTGTTATAAAAAGAGAAGCACCGTCGTTAGACGGTGCTCTTTTGTTGTAAACGAAAACCACGCGATAGTCGCGTGGTTCAAAAGAGGTTTACCGATGAACCGAAATCGTAGGAATCAACGGTAAAGGCAGGAAGCGTTTTATGCCTTGCCTCCCTCTGACGAGGGAGGTAGATTCGCCGAAGGCGAAGACGGAGGGAGAGGAAACGAAGGGCTACCCCTCAGTCGCCTGCCGCCGACAGTTCCCCTGACAAGGGGAGCCGGCAAAGATTGACAACCCATTTACGGGTCGCCGCTGATCGTTGCACGGCCGGCAGGCCAATAAAAATCGCCCTTGTGCGCCGCGGTATCGTATAGCCGAAAATGAAATACCCCCCGCTATGCGGGGGTATTATTGTTGAATGCAAAAAATGCAAGCAATGGGAAAGTTTCACGTGAAACATCGAAAATTTAGAAAATCCCCTTTTCATCTGTGAAAAAGTGTGCTACAATAGGAAACAAGAGAGAACAAACCGCCGTTTTGGGCGGTTTTTCGTGACTAAACGGCACGGAGGTGAACGATATGGGCAAAATTATCGCCGTTGTGAACCAGAAAGGCGGCGTGGGCAAGACTACCACCACGGTCAACTTGACAGCGGCGGTGGGTGCGGTCGGCAAACGTGCGTTGATGGTGGACATTGACCCGCAAGGCAACGCGACCAGCGGCGTGGGCATCTCCAAACGGCAAGGGACACCGTCTACCTACGAATTGCTCATCGGCAATGCCGCGGTGAAAGACGTGTTGCAACACACTCCCTTTCAAAACGTGGACGTGTTGCCCGCCGGAATGGCCTTGGCAGGCGCGGAAATTGAACTGGTGGAAGTGCCGCGCCGTGAAAACCGCTTAAAGGCGGCACTGGCCGAATTGCGCGGCGAGTACGATTACATTTTCATTGACTGTCCGCCGTCTCTCGGGCTGCTCACACTCAACGCGTTGTGCGCCGCCGATACGTTGTTGGTGCCCATTCAATGCGAATACTACGCACTGGAGGGGTTATCGCAGTTGATGGCCACCGTGCGACAGGTGAAACGGTTATACAATTCCGAACTCGATTTGGAAGGCGTACTCCTCACGATGTATGATGGTAGACTCAACTTAACACAACAGGTTGTGGTTGAGGTGAAAAAATTCTTCCCCAAAAAAGTGTTTGCGACGCCCATACCGCGCAGTGTGCGGTTGTCGGAAGCGCCGAGTTTCGGGAAACCCATTCACTACTACGATAAACATTCCAAAGGCGCCAAAGCCTACGAGGCTTTGGCAAACGAATTGATAGGGGGGATCGGCCATGGCCGCTAAAATCGGCGGTTTGGGAAAAGGACTGGACGCGTTGTTTGCGGAAAACGCCGTGGAAGAAAAGGGAAAGGCGGTGTCGCTGCGCATTTCCGAGATCGAGCCCAACAAAGCACAACCGCGCAAACAGTTTGACGAGGGGATGCTGGCAGACTTGGCGGCATCCATTGCGCAACACGGGGTGTTGCAACCGTTGCTGGTGCGCCCGATGGCAGACGGCAGTTATCAGTTGGTGGCGGGCGAACGCCGCTGGCGCGCCGCCCGTATGGCGGGGCTTACGGAAGTGCCCGTGGTGGTGCGCGAACTGACCGACCGCGAAACGGCGGAACTGGCGCTCATTGAAAACCTGCAGCGGCAGGATCTGAACCCGATGGAAGAAGCCTACGGCTACCGCGCGCTTATCGAGCAGTACGGCTTGACGCAAGACGAGGTCGCCAAAGCGGTGAACAAATCCCGCCCCGCGGTGGCCAATGCGTTGCGGTTGCTGAATTTGCCGTCGGAACTGGCCACGATGGTGCAACACGGGGCCCTTTCGGCGGGTCACGCACGCACGCTTCTCAGTTTTGAAACACCGCAAGAACAACTCGCGGCCGCGAAACTGGCCATTGACAAGGAATTGTCGGTGCGCGCACTCGAAAAACTGGCCAAAGAGGCACAAAACGAGCGCAAAGACAAACCGCGCAGTGAACGGCGCGACAGTTTGTTTGACGAAGTGGAACTGGCGCTTACGGAAAATCTGGGGCGCAAAGTACGGGTGGTCAACCGCGGTGAAAACGGCGTGTTGCAAATTGAATTTTACGGCAAAGATGACTTACAAGCACTGGCGAACATCGTTGCCGTTCAAGAATAGCCGAAGGGAGCCAAACCTCCCGCCGCCCGTAGGGCGATTTTTCGGCATAAACCTTACCTCGTCGTTTGAAATACGGCCGTATTTCGAGCGAATGTAACGACGATACAAGAAAAAATTCTATTTTTGACCGATGGGAGTTCGGTTCCCTTCGGCGATAAGGAGAGAGAACCATGGTAGACATTAAATTGGTGCGCAGCAATCCCGATTTTGTTAAAGAAGCGGTGAAAAAGCGCGAAATGAATTTGGATGCGGTGATTGACGAGATTTTGGAGATTGATGCCAAGCGCCGTGCTCTTTCGGGGGAAAACGACGGCCTGAAAGCCAAGCAAAACGCGGTATCCAAGCAAATTCCGCAGATCAAAAAAGAAGGCGGCGATGTGTCCGCCATTATGGCCGAAATGAAAGAACTTTCCGCCAAAATTAAAGAGGGCGATGCCGCCATTGGGGAATTGGAAGACAAACAAAAGGAATTGATTCTTTCCATTCCCAACCTGCCCGACGCCGATTTGAAAGCGGGCGGCAAGGAAAACAACGAATGTGTGCACTTGTTTGGGGAAAAACCCGCCTTTGATTTCCCCATTAAAAACCACGTGGAACTGTGCGAGGATCTCGGCCTTATCG
>JAZULW010000097.1:0-4353 GCA_045603285.1 Acutalibacteraceae bacterium
ACGCGGAGAACAACTTGATCGCCATTCGCGGTGCCATTCCCGGCCCCAACGGCGGCCTCGTTCTCATCTCCGACTCCGTCAAGGCTTAAGGAAGGAGGATTTTGTAATGGCTACTGTATCGACTTATGATATGACCGGCAAACAAACCGGCACCATGGAGTTGGCCGATGCCGTTTTCGGTATCACTCCTAACACCACCGTGCTGCACAGCGCCGTTGTCAACTATCTTGCTAACCAACGCCAAGGTACGCAGTCCACGCTTCCCCGTGCCGAAGTGCGCGGCGGTGGCAGAAAACCTTGGAGACAAAAGGGTACCGGTCACGCCCGTCAGGGTTCGACCCGTGCTCCTCAATGGACCCACGGCGGCATCGCCCTCGGCCCGAAACCCCGCAGCTACACCTACGTGCTGCCCAAGAAGGTTCGTCGTTTGGCCCTCAAATCGGCTTTCTCCTCTAAGGTGCTCGCCGGTGAAATGATGGTGCTCGACACCCTTGCCATGGACGAGATCAAAACCAAGACCGTTGCCACCATGCTCGGTGCGCTGAATGCCGGCAAAAAGGTTCTCATCGTCCTCCCCGAAGTGGATAACACCGTTATTCGCTCCGCCCGTAACATTCCCGGTGTGAAGACTGCTCAAGTCAACACCCTCAACGTGTACGACGTTCTCAACTGCGATACCTTCATCGTGGTGAAAGACGCCGTTGCAAAACTCGAGGAGGTGTACGCATAATGAACGCTCGCGACATTATTTTGGCGCCCGTCATCACCGAAAAAGCGGTGTCGATGTTGCCCGAAAAGAAGTACACCTTCCGTGTGGCGAACAACGCCAACAAAATTGAGATTGCCAAAGCGGTGGAAGAGATCTTCGGCGTGAAAGTTGCCAAGGTCAACACCATCAGCATGAAAGGCCATCTGCGCCGCATGGGTCGTAACGAAGGTTACACTTCCGATTGGAAGAAAGCCATCGTCACCCTGAAACCCGACTCCAAGACCATCGAGTTCTTCGACGGTATGTTCTAAGGAACCCTTCGGAGATCGATCGTCAAGGCAACGTATGGGACACCCCCTCGCGTGAGGGTGCGGCCGTGTCCCGCAAAGCCAAGAAATAGGAGAGTGAATCGGAATGCCTACGAAAATGTATAAACCGACCACCCCGGGCCGCCGCAATATGTCCGTTATGGATTACAGCGGTTTGTCCAAGGTGGAGCCGGAGAAGAGCTTGTTGGCTCCTCTGAGCAAAAAGTCCGGCCGTAACAGCTACGGCCGCATCACCGTTCGCCATCGCGGCGGCGGTAACCGCCGCAAGTACCGCATCATCGACTTCAAACGCAACAAGGTGGATATGAACGCCACCGTGTTGACCTTGGAGTACGATCCCAACCGCAGCGCTTTCATCGCGCTCGTGCAGTACGAAGACGGCGAGAAACGCTACATCGTAGCGCCCCAAGGCCTCTCGGTGGGTGACGTGATCACCGCCGGTGCCGCGTCGGATATCAAACCCGGCAACGCGCTCCCGATGGCCAACATCCCCACCGGTACCTTTATCCACAACGTGGAGCTTTACCCCGGCAAAGGCGCTCAGCTCGCCCGTGCCGCCGGCGTGATGGCTCAGCTTGTTGGTAAAGAAAACAACATGGCGATGGTTCGTTTGCCTTCCGGCGAGATGCGTAACATCTCGCTCAACTGCATGGCCACCATCGGTCAGGTCGGTAACATCGAACACGAAAACGTGAAGATCGGTAAAGCCGGCCGTAAACGTCACATGGGTTGGCGTCCCACCGTTCGCGGTTCGGTTATGAACCCCTGCGATCACCCGCACGGCGGTGGTGAAGGCAAATCCCCCATCGGTCGTCCCGGCCCTGTTACCCCCTGGGGTAAACCGGCGCTCGGTTACAAGACCCGTAAAACCCACAAGGCCTCCGATAAATTTATCGTGAAGCGCCGCAACGGCAAGTAAGCGAAAGGAGATTCATCATTTATGGGTAGAAGCGTAAAGAAGGGTCCTTTCGTACAGCCTGTGCTGTTGAAACGGATTCAAGAAATGAACAACGCCGGTGAGAAACGCATTCTCAAAACGTGGAGCCGCGCTTCCACGATTTTCCCGGATTTTGTCGGTCACACCATTGCGGTGCATGACGGACGCAAACATGTGCCGGTGTACGTCACCGAGGACATGGTCGGTCATAAACTGGGCGAATTTGCCCCGACTCGTACGTTCCGCGGTCACGTCGGTTCCAAGAGTTCGAAATAAGCGGTTGAAAGGAGAGTAACGTCATGGAAGCAAGGGCGCAAGTAACACACGTCCGTATGTCCCCTCGCAAAGTCAAAATCGTTCTCGACCTCATCCGCAACAAACCGGTTGATGTCGCTATTGCGATTGCACACAACATTCCCAAAGCTGCCGGTGAGCCGGTAGAAAAACTGCTCAAATCGGCTTTGGCCAATGCGGAAAACAACTACAATATGGATAAAGCCAACTTGGTTGTTTCCGAATGTTTCGTATGCCCCGGCCCCATTCTCAAGCGTATCCGTCCGAGAGCCCAGGGTCGTGCGTTCCGCATCAATAAGAGAACTTCACACATCACCCTTGTGCTCAAGGAAAAGGAATAAGCGAAGGAGGAGGAGAATTATGGGACAGAAAGTCAATCCCCACGGCCTGCGTGTCGGCGTTATCAAGGATTGGGATTCCCGTTGGTTTGCGAAGAAAAGCCAAATCGGTGACACCCTGGTATCGGACTACAATCTGCGTACCTTCTTGAAAAAGACCTTGTACGCCGCCGGTGTTGCGAAGATCGAGATCGAACGCGACGCGACGCGTGTCCGTGTGAACATTCACTGTGCGAAGCCCGGTATCGTTATCGGTAAGGGCGGCGCCGAAATCGAAAAATTGCGTTTGACCTGCGAAAAAATGCTCGGCAAAACCACGCTTGTGAACATTGTGGAAATCAAAACCCCCGATGTGAACGCGCAACTCGTTGCCGAAAGCATTGCACAGCAGCTCGAAAAACGTATTTCCTTCCGTCGTGCGATGAAGCAGGCCATCGGCCGTGCGATGAAGCTTGGCGCGAAAGGTATCAAAACCCAAGTTTCCGGCCGTTTGGGCGGTGCGGAAATCGCTCGTACCGAGCAGTATCACGAGGGCACCATCCCGCTGCAGACCCTCCGCGCTGACATCGACTACGGTTTTGCCGAGGCGAACACCACCTACGGCCGTATCGGTGTGAAAACGTGGATCTACCGCGGCGAAGTCCTCTCCGGTGCTGCCAAGCCCCGTCGGGAAGGAGGCCGCAAATAATGCTGTTACCCAAAAGAGTAAAGTATCGCCGTGTGCAAAGAGGCCGCCTTACCGGTAAGGCTCTTCGCGGCAACACCGTAACCTACGGTGATTTCGGTTTGCAGGCTACCGAGCCGGCGTGGATCACCTCCCGCCAAATCGAAGCCGCCCGTATCGCCATGACCCGTTACATCAAACGTGGCGGTCAAGTGTGGATCAAAATTTTCCCCGATAAGCCGATCACCGAGAAACCCGCTGAGACCCGCATGGGTTCCGGTAAAGGTTCTCCGGAATATTGGGTAGCCGTCGTGAAACCCGGCCGTGTGATGTTTGAGATCGCCGGTGTGGCCGAGGAAGTTGCTCGCGAGGCTATGAGACTTGCAGCCAACAAGCTGCCCATCAAGTGCAAATTTATTTGCAAGGAAGAAACGGATGGTGAGCAGAAATGAAGTCCAGTGAGTTGACGAAAATCAGAGAACTGAATGAAACTGAGTTGGAAAAACGGCTCGCGGACCTCAAGGAAGAGCTGTTCAACCTTAGATTCCAACACGCTATCAATCAGTTGGAAAATCCGATGCGTCTGAAAGCCGTTAAAAAAGAGATCGCCATTGTGAAAACCATTATGCGCGAGAACGAGCTTAAAAACGGCGCAGAGGCGTAACGGAAGGAGGAAACATTGTGAGCGAACGGAATCTTAGAAAAGTTCGGACCGGCATGGTCGTCAGCGACAAGATGGACAAAACCATCGTGGTTGCGATCGAAGACAATGTCCGTCATCCGCTTTACAAAAAAATTGTTAAGCACACCATTAAGCTGAAAGCCCACGATGAGAACAACGAGTGCCGTGTCGGCGACCGCGTGGAGGTTATGGAAACCCGCCCGCTGTCCAAAGACAAACGTTGGCGCTTGACCAAAATCATCGAGAAGGCGAAATAAGTCGGTAATCCCGAAAGGAGGAAACATCTGTGGTACAACAGCAGACCTACCTCAAAGTTGCCGACAACACCGGCGCGAAAGAACTTATGTGTATTCGCGTTCTCGGTGGTCCCGGCCGGAGGTATGCAAATATCGGCGACGTT
>JAZULW010000098.1:0-7574 GCA_045603285.1 Acutalibacteraceae bacterium
GTGCGGTAGGCCAAACCCCGTCATTTGTGACGCAAACACCGTCAACATCACCGCACGCGCCGCCATAGCGGGGTTGAACAGGTTTTGGCCGATACCGCCAAACCCATCCCGCACAACGCACACGGCAAAAAAGCACCCGCCTGTCAACAACCAAAGCGGCACTTGCGACGGGCACGAAAGGCACAAAAGCAACCCTGTTACCAACGCGGCGATGTCAACACCGTGCAATTTGCCTGTTAATTTTCCTGCCGCGAGAGAGGCGGCAAGCGCCACCGTTAAACGAAGAAGAGCATCCAGTTTAAAAAACCATACTGCGGCGACGGCGGTGGGCACAAGTGCAATGCACACGTCGGTCATAATATCGGCCGAGGTACGGCGGGTTCGGATGTGCGGTGCGGTCACTCTCATACCCCTTGCTCCTTTATTTTTCGTTTCACGGCCGTTACGCGGGCGGCCAAATTGCGCTTGGCGGGGCATACGAACGAACAACACCCGCAAGAGATACAGGTCTGCGCGCGCAACGCACGGCAACGTTCGTCTTCACCCAAAAAGGATGCTTGTTCAATAAGAAACGGCATCAACGATGAGGGGCAGGCCCGTGCGCACGCACCGCAACGAATGCACGGTGTTTCGGGGAAATTACGTGAAGGCAAAACGGTCACTCCTGTGCAAGTTTTGAGAATGCCGACATCCAAAGAACTCAATCGCCGTCCCGTCATCGGGCCCCCCGCGATGTAACGCACACGTGCATGAGGGTGATGCAGTTCGGTGATGGCGCACACGTCGGCAACCGGAGTGCCGATGGGTACCAGTGCGTTGTATGGCTCTTTCACACACCCCGACACCGTGACAATGCGATGGGTAAGTGGCAAACCGCGCCCCGCATCTCCCATAGCGGCGGCGGTGGATAGGTTGGATACGACCACGCCGGCCTGTGTCGGCAATACGCCATCGGGCAATCGTTTGCCGAGTACGGCTTCGGTCAATTGCCGTTCGCTCCCTTGAGGATAACGCTTGGGCAGTACGACAACGGAGAATCCGCTTTGCCTCAACACGGCAGCGGTATCCGCCGATTCGGTGCAGAGGCGAAGGTGTGTATCCGCAACGTGTGCCGCTCTTGCCAACCATTTCACGCCCTCGGCAATCAGCGGCAAAAAGTGATGGGCGGCCCCCTCGTCGGCCGCGAGATACGGTTCACATTCGCACGCGTTGATCAGCAACCATTCGGCGGTAAGATCACGGTATTTGCGGTGGGTGGGATACCCGCCGCCGCCCATTCCCACCAGTCCGGCATCGTACATACGGCGCACGATATCGTGGGGTGCCGCATTTTCAGGCAACGGTGGTAACAAGGCGGCGGTGTATTCGCCGTCGTTGTCAATCACAATAGTGGGAGCACGGCCGCCCTCGGCCGACGGATGCAGAAGATCTATCGACCGCACGACACCCGAGATCCCGCTGTGTATGGGTGGTATAAATTCGGCAGGGTCTTTTGCTAAAGGATCGCCGATGCGAACGTGTTCTCCTACTGTGATGCACGGGTTCATCAGCGTTCCTTTTGTACGAAGGGGCACAAACACGGCGGTGGGTGACAAACGGAGCAATTCCCGCTTTGCCGCCACCCGTTTTTCACTGTATCCTTCCGTCAGCACTACACCACCGCGGAATTTCTTCATCGTGCATCACCTCGTGTGATGAATAGTTTGGTAAAAAAAAGGCAAAATATACCCAAACATAAAAAGAAGGTGGCAACGCTTGGCACTGCCACCTTCTTTTCGTATCAAACAACAAAAGCACTGCCGTTTGGCAGTGCTTTATCCTTTGCTCAAAATTTTATGCGTTAGCCTTTTTGACGAGGGCGGACTTTTTCCTGGCAGCGGTATTCTTGTGCAGGAGACCCTTGGCAACGGCCTGATCAATCTTTTTGACGGCGGTTTTCACAAGCAATTCCTTGTCTTCCGCACCGGCCTCGATGGCGGCGTTCGCCTTTTTGATCTGGGTTTTCAGAGCAGAGCGAGTGGCTTTGTTGTACGCAGTTTTGGTGGCGATCACCTTTACGCGTTTCTTCGCGGATTTAATATTGGGCATGGTCACACCTCCTCAAAAAAGAATACTTCTAAATCACGCACGCATTATAATACCACGAAAGTTTTGTAAAATCAATACTTTTTTTCAGAATATTCAGAAAATTTCTTTTTATACTACATATAGTACCGTAAGGAGGGAATGTATGCAACATCGAACGGATCTTGCGTTGGAAGCGGCGCTTGGATATACCGACACGTTGCCCGATGATGCTCACCGTGAAGAAAGGCGTGTAGGCGAAGTGACGATAGACCGCTTGGCATTGGGACAGCGCTCGGCAGAAGCCTTGTCCCGAAAAGTGGGACATTACGTCACGGTGTCGTTTCCGCCGCTTACCGATAACGAACGCCATTTGGAGGAAACAGCCGGTGTGATCGGAGAAGAGATGCGTGCTTTGTTGCCGCGGCAGGGCACCGTACTGGTGGTCGGGCTTGGCAACGAGAGCATCACACCCGATGCTCTTGGTCCGCGCGCGGCGGATATGGTGTTGGCCACCCGTCACATTCGGGGGGAGTTTGCGCGCAGTGCAGGACTGGACGATCTGCGTCCCGTGGCGGTGGTGAGAACGGGGGTGCTCGGCGACACGGGTGTAGAGAGCAGTGAAACGGTGGCGGCGCTTTGCGCGCAAATTCGCCCCGTGGCGGTGATCGCGGTGGATGCCCTTGCTTGCCGTTCGTTGTCGCGTCTTGGTTGCACCGTACAGGTATGCGACAGCGGCATCGCTCCCGGTTCCGGCATCGGCAACGATCGATTACCGCTCGAAAAAGAAACGCTGGGAGTTCCCGTTATCGGCATTGGCGTTCCCACGGTGGTGGATGCGGTGACCGTAGCGCGGGAGTTAACGGGGACCGACGGCGGCGAAACCGTCACCCCGAACGGCCGTGCCATGATGGTGACCCCGCGCGAAATTGATTTGATGATATCCCGTGCAGCACGGTTGGTGGCAATGAGCATCAACGCGGCGTTGCAACCCGACTATTCTCCCGCTGACCTTGTTGCCGCGGCGGTATAATTGCGCTTTGGCGCGAATACACTATAGTCGAAGGGAACTGAAGCTCCCACCGCCCGTAGGGCGATTTTTCGGCATAAGCCTTGCCTCGTCGTTTGAAATACGCTCATTCCGAGCGAGTGTAACGACGATACAAGAAAAAATTCTATTTTTGACCGATGGGAGTTCGGTTCCCTTCGGCTATAGCGGTGAAGAAAAATGATACACACAGTACTCAAAAAACTGGTTTCGTCGGTGATAGGTGGTGCGGTTGTGATGGCTTCGGTGTCGGCCGTACCCGCTGCCGAATGGGTGTCGCTCGGGCAAAAAGCGGCGGTAGTGGCGGCAGGGCTTTCCAAACCGCAAGAAAGCGTGGAACTGTTGCAACCAAAGCCGGAGCCGGAAACGGAAGAAACGGTTCTTCCCACCCTTGGCATGCCCGTGTTGCAGTCCCCCCAAACCGTTCCTGTTCCCGAGGCGAACGGGATCGTTGTGCAAGGCGGCGGCGCGGTGCTTACCCAACAGTTGAGCAGCGGTTCATCGTTTGTACGCGGTGTGGCCCTCAAAAACAATTACGGGTTTGCCGCCGATGTGGAAGAACTGCTGAAACACAAACCTGACCTCAGGTTTGATGCCAAGGAAACGGCACCGCAAGTGCTCATTGTGCACACCCATACCACCGAATGTTATCTCACGCACGACGACGGGGTGTATTCACCGAACGATGCCACACGCACCGAAAATCCGGCCGAAAATATGGTGGCGGTGGGGGAAGCATTGGTGGCAGAACTGAAAATGGCGGGCATCGGGGTTATACACGATACTGCCATTCACGATCAACCGTACAACGGCGCGTACGGGCATTCCAAGGCATCCATTGAACAATATTTGAAACAATATCCCACCATTCGCGTGGTGCTGGACTTGCACCGCGACGCGATCTATCCCGATGATAACACGCGCATCAAACCTACCGCCGTTATAAACGGCAAAAAGGCGGCGCAAGTGATGATCATCGCGGGGATGCTCAACAGCAAAACGGCGCCCAATCCGCATACCAAAGAAAATTTGTCGTTTGCGGTGCGGTTGCAACAGCAGTTACATACCAACTACGAAGGCCTGATGCGGCCGCTTTGTCTGGCCAATGCACGGTATAACCAACAACTTACCAACGGTTCCTTGCTGTTGGAAATGGGAAGCGATGCCAACACGCTGGAAGAAGCGGTGTATGCCGCACAGTTGGTGGGAAAAGGGTTGGTACAAGTATTGCTGACGTTGTGAGGTGCCGTATGAAACAAGACAAGAACCAACAAAAGCGCACACGCCGTGCTTGCGTGTGCGCTTTTCTGTCAACGTTGGGGATCGCGGCGTTTGCCGCAGGGGTGTATACGGTAGATTGCGTGAGTGGACAAACGCTCCACGGCATCGGCTACCGCCCGTTTGAAACCGTTACGGTTTCGGCGCAGTGGTTGCCGCCCCGTTTGCAAGTGCTGTGGACGTTGCTTTCGGGTGAGTTTTATTTGGAAAGCAGCACTTTCGCTTTGGGCAACCATCGTTTCTGAAAAACAAGAGCCAATAACACGAGCAAGGCGAGCAACGACAGCGTGAAACCGAGGGCGAACCCTTCGGGCGCGTAGGTCATCGTAACGGTATGGTTGCCGCTTGGCACCGCGAAGGCCAAAAACCCTTCCGATACGGCATAGGTTTCCACTTTTTTGCCGTCCACCTTCACGGTCCAACCCGCATCGTACGGCACCGAGGTCATCATCGTGCCGTTTTTGATGGCATTCACCGTACCGTTGATGCGAGTGTGCGAGAAAGACGTGACATCGAGTTGCGCTTGTTTTAATATGTCCATACCGCGCTTATACACGTCGCTGTTCATTGTCGCAACGTAGAAGTTGCCCGAGCACGCTACGTCGGAATTGAGGCTCATCGTGAACGTGGTGCCCACACCGGCACTGCCACCATCGATGATATACGGCTCGTGGGGTGAAACGCTCCACGAATTTGAATCGTTGGAAACGGAAATGGATTCTGCCGCGCTGCAGTCCACGTACAGGAAGATCTGACCGCTGGTGGTTACGGTGGCGGAGAAACTGCCCGAAGCGGTGGAACCGTTGTGTTTTACTTGGAAGTGGTTGGTGCCGGAGGTGGTGTTGTTCGCGTTGTCGGCCTTGATGGTGTTAAGCGTATACAGTTCGTCCTCAATACCCGTCAAAGCGGTAAACAACTCGTTTTGCGAGATAAAGGGATTGTATTTGGTGAACGAGTAGTCTTTTACTGCATCGGTGACCATATATCCAAGGGAAAGCGCGTCGGTGTTTTCGTGTATCGAATACGACTTGCTTTGACCGGACAACGTTTCAATGTAGCGCAGTTGTGCGTGGTTGTTCAGTTTGGATTCGAGTGCCACGTATTTGATACCAAGCAGCGAATCGGTAAACGGCACAAACGAACGGTACAAGTGGCTGTTGACACCGTTGATGGCATAGCCGAGGCCACCCATCAATTTGGTGGTGCCGTAGTAGTTGCTGGAGGAGAACGTGGTGATACCGCGGTATTGGAACATCGCCGTGTCCACACAGGTGCGGCGCGGCAAGAATTCCAGACGATAGAACCCGTCGTCGGTCACACGGTCGCCGATCTCTTGCATACGGTCCACGGTGGTGTGCAACAGTTTGGTGAGGTCATTGTCCACGTAGTCGTGGTGGTTGGTAAAATATTCTTTTTTGTTTACTTGCACCAGCGCATTGCCTGCGTTCAAGGTCATTTCGGCCGTTACAATGAGGAGCAAGAGGGCATAACCAACACGTTTGACAAGTTTGCGGTTGGCAATGGCGAGCAACACCACCGCATAAACGGCAACGAGTGCCAAGTTGATGTAAATTTGGTTAAACGCGTAGGCCTCATCGCCAAAACGCTCCTCAACCACCAGATAAATGACCGCGCCCGCAAGCACACCGAGTACTTGCTTAGACGTAATATCGTGCAGATGCGCCAACACTTCAAAGGCCATCAACAGCACAAAGAACGAATACACAAACGAAAAACGATACGGCAAGTCATTGGGGGAGTGGAGGCCGTGCCACGCAAGGTCGGTCAAGTTGATGACAAAGGTGATGAGCAGGGCAAACCACACACCCATGTAAGCCACGCGGCGGCGAAGCGGAATGCCTTTGTTGGTTGCAAACAACGGCACGCACAACGCCGAGAGAACACCGCAATACATATTGGGAAGGTTGCCCGACCGAATGGTGGGAGACGTACCCGCCAAGTGGCGACCGATGAGCTCAAAGATATCCAGCGTGTTGGTAACATCGGGGAGTTTGCTGCCTGCCGCCGAGGTTTGTTGCAAAGCCAAATACACGGGAATGATCATCACGGCCGCTAAGGCACCGCCGAGTACGGAATACCCCGCGAACCGCCCAAAGCTGATCCCGAGTTCGCGCCCACCTAAACGTTCACGCAGAACAAACGCCACATAGTAGAACACCAGGAAGATGCACAGCATAAACCCGATGTAATAGTTGGCATACAAGCAATAGGTCAGGGAAAGAACATACGGCAAAAAGCGGCCGGTTTTCATCAAATGCTCAAACCCGAGCACCGCGAGCGGCAACACCATCACCACGTCAAGCCACATAATGTTCCACGAATAGGCAAGCAGGTACATCATCAGCGAATACATCACCGATACCAGGGGAACAAGCGCGCCTTTGCGGCGGTAAACGGTTTGCACACACAACGCGAAAAACGCACCGCACAACGCGTTTTTGATGAGGGTGATCACCAAAATGCCTTCCGCCAACAAGGCTTTGGGGAAGAGAATGAGCAAGATGTTCAGGGGGCTTGCCAGGTAGTAGCCGAACAACGAAAGGTAGTTGGCGCCGAGGCCCACCTCGAACGAATACAACGACAGGTCACCCGTCAAGATGTTGTCACGCAAACCGGCGAGCAACGGGGCGTATTGGTGATGCATATCCACCACCATACCCGTTTCGTTACCGAGCGGCCACATGCCCACAAAGGTATACGCTACGCACATAGCACCCAGCGACAAAAGGCCCGACAGTAGGGGATAGTACCAGTTGGGGCGTTCTTCAGGTGCCGTACCGGTGCCGTTTACGGCATTAGCAAGCGCGCACATCATGGCGCCCATCAAGGCCGAAAGACCGCCGCAACACGCAATGCGTTGTGCGTTGGTCATCGCGGTGGCCAGCTCCGATTTGCCCGTGATGATCCACATGGCGGCCATCAACACAACGGTGAACAAAACGCAGAACGCCGTGGGAAGCATACGGTTGATCTGTTCCCGTTTCAAAGAAAAACGAATGCCTTTCATGGGGGAATTCCTCCTGCGACATAAAAATACACTTTATTGTATCACATAAAACGCAAACGCGCAATGGTGGAAACGGTGTTTTTTATTCGTCGACAAAAATTTCTCCGTATACAAAAGGTATGGCCGGGGGGCCAAGCCTTTTGTGTTAAGGGCCAT
>JAZULW010000099.1:0-24184 GCA_045603285.1 Acutalibacteraceae bacterium
GCCCCTAAACATAAAACAAAACCCCCGCCTGTAAAAAAGGGGGCGTTGCTTTTCGCCCCCACCCCATAAGGAAATACTGCCTTATGGGGTGTGGGCGTTCTTTTATACAATGCGGTTTTTTCTCACGCTTCCCTCAACAAACGCGCGTATGTTCTCCACCATCACCGCCAAACAGCGGGCGCGCGCCTCGGCAGCGCCCCACGCCATATGCGGTGTCAAACACACGTTATCGCGGTCCCGCAACCGATAAAACGGGTGCTCTTTGCGAAACGGCTCGGTACTGTATACGTCCACGCCCAAACCGCCCAGTTTTCCGCTTTCCACCGCGCGTGCCACCGCCTCTTCGTCGGCCACCGCGCCGCGTGCCACGTTGAGCAGAATCGCACCGTCTTTCATCGCGTTCAATCGCTTTTCGTTGATCAAATGCCGCGTTTCGTCACTGAGCGGCACGTGCAACGACACAATATCCGCCTCTCGGCACAGCGTATCGATGTTGGCACTTTCAAACCGCGTTTCGGGTTTTCGGCGGCACATCACCACACGGCAACCGAGCGCTTGTGCCATTTGAGCCACGCGCGTACCGATCCCGCCGCCACCGACCACACCCCACGTGAGGGTAGACAGTTCGTGATACACGGGGGTGAGTTTGTTGGCGGTATCCGACTCGCTGTAGGCCCCACTATGCACAAAACGGCGATATTCCGTCAAATGTGTCACCAGCGACAGTGCCATGGATACGGTCAGTTGCGCCACACTTTCGGTCGAATACGCAGGCACGTTGCACACCGCGATCCCCCGTTGTTGACAATACGCGGTGTCGATGTTGTCAAACCCCGTTGCGGCCACGCAAATCAACCGCAAATCGTCTGCCTCGGCGAGCGTTTGCGCGTTCATTTTGATTTTGTTGACAATCGCCACCTGCATCCCTTGCAAGCGCTCGCTCACTTGCTCGGGGGCAGTGGTGGGATAGGTCGTCACTTTCCCCACCGCCGAAAAGGGCGACAAATCCAGGTCGTCCCCCAACGTGGCGGCATCCAGCACCGCGATGTTCATACGCGCTCTCTCCTTTTCAAAAAAGGCCGCAAAGCGGCCTTTTTTCGTATTCACCACCAAAAACGGCCCGAAAGCAGGGTCGCGGTCTTTCCCGAAACGGTCAAAATGCCGCCGTCGGTATGTCCTGTTTTTTCGGTGTCGTCGGGCAACGCAATCACACAGTCGCACGGCTTGACGGTAGTGACAAAGGGAATGTGCCCCGCCATCACCGCCAATTCGCCTTCCGTACCGCGCACCGAGAGGGATATCGCTTCGCCTTCAAACGCGTTGCCGTCGGGAGAGGTTATGGTCAGTCGAAAGGTGTTCATACGCTCGCCCTCTTGGCCTTTTCCACCGCTTCGTCGATGGTGCCCACAAACAAGAATGCCGATTCGGGCAACTCGTCGTGCTTGCCCTCGATGATTTCCTTAAACCGGCGAATGGTCTCCGCAAGCGGCACGTACGTGCCGGGAATTCCCGTAAATTTCTCCGAAACGTCAAACGGTTGCGATAGGAACCGCTGAATTTTACGGGCCCGTTGCACCAACAGTTTGTCCTCGTCGGACAGTTCGTCCATACCCATAATGGCAATGATGTCCATCAGTTCCTTATACCGTTGCAAAATGCGTTGCACTTCTTTGGCAACGGTGTAATGCTCTTCTCCCAACGCCTCGGGAGAGAGCAAACGGCTGGTAGATTCCAACGGGTCCACCGCGGGGTAGATGCCTTGCGAAGCAATGCTGCGCGCCAGCACGGTAGTGGCATCCAAATGGGCAAACGTGGTGGCGGGGGCCGGGTCGGTCAAGTCGTCGGCCGGAACGTACACCGCCTGAACCGACGTGATGGAACCCTTTTTGGTGGAGGTGATACGCTCTTGCAACGCGCCCATTTCGTTGGCCAGTGTGGGTTGATATCCCACCGCCGACGGCATACGCCCCAGCAGAGCCGACACCTCACTGCCCGCTTGGGTAAACCGGAAAATATTGTCGATAAACAGCAACACGTCTTGCCCCTCGGTATCGCGGAAATATTCCGCCATCGTCAACCCCGAGAGCCCCACGCGCATACGCGCTCCGGGCGGTTCGTTCATCTGGCCGTACACCAATGCCGTGTTGGACAACACGCCCGACTGTTTCATTTCGTTATACAGATCGTTGCCTTCACGCGTGCGTTCTCCCACGCCCGTAAACACCGACAACCCGCCGTGTTGTTTGGCAATGTTGTTGATAAGTTCCATAATCAGCACCGTTTTGCCGACACCCGCACCGCCGAACAACCCGATCTTGCCGCCCTTGGAATACGGGCAGATCAGGTCGATGACCTTAATACCCGTTTCGAGGATTTCGGTCGACGTGGCCAGTTCGTCATACGCGGGCGCATGGCGGTGAATAGCCCACCGCTCGGCCGTTTTGGGTGCTTCGAGGTTATCCACCGGTTCGCCGAGCACGTTGAAAATGCGCCCCAGTGTGTCCCGCCCCACGGGCACCGAAATGGTACTGCCCGTATCGGTCACAGGGGCATCGCGCGTCAACCCGTCGGTGGACGACATCGCAATGCACCGTGCGGTGTTGTCACCAATGTGTTGCGCCACTTCCACGGTAAGCGTTCGGTCCCCCACGGGAATGGTGAGGGCGTTATAAATGGCGGGCAACCCGCCTTTTTCAAAGCGAACGTCAACAACGGGACCCATTACCTGCGATACGGTCCCTTTCGTTGTATCAGACATAAGCCATTCTCCTTTACAGGCCGCTGCCGGCCACAATTTCGGTAATCTCTTGCGTGATGGCCCCTTGCCGCGCGCGGTTGTATTTCAGTTGCAGTTCGTCGATCATTTCCTGCGCGTTTTTGCCGGCGGAATCCATCGCCATACGGCGCGCCGCCACCTCGCACGCAAAACTTTCGCGCAACCGCGCCATCAACATCCCCGCCACGTATTCCCGCACCGCGTGTTGCAATACGGATGCGGCATCGGGTTCGAATTCCACTTGCCGCGGGGGTGCGTTTTCCGCTTTTGTAAGCGGCAACACCCAACTCACGGTGGCGGTTTGCGTCATCATGGAATCAAACCGCGTCCAAACAATGCCCAACCGGTCAAACGCGCCGTCCTCAAAGTCACGGCACATGGTTTCGGCCCACGCGTGTGCTTGGTCGTACGAAAACGTTTCGGACGATACCACCTCACCGCCGCATTTTTCACACGCGCGCTTCCCAATGGGGAACACGTCCGCCTCGCCGAGTTCTTTGACAAGGCGAAACACGTTGGCGTTGTAACCACCCGCCAGTCCACGGTCACCCGCAATCACGGCCAACCGCGTTCTCCCCCCGTCGCGTACTTGCATATAGAGGCTTTTGGCAACATCCTCGTCCGCGGTAAGGAGCGCTATCGTGTCGTTCAATGCCTCGGCATAGGAACGGGAAGCCATCATGGTTTCGGTAGCGCGCCGAATTTTGGAAGAGGCCACCAACCCCATCGCCTTGGTCAAATGCAAGGTGGAATCCACACTGCGGATGCGTGTGCGCAGATTTTTAATATCGGCACCCACCCGTCATCACCTCTGCAAATCGGCCAACGCCGTTTTTAACGTGTCCACGTCGCTCTCGTCAAAATATCCTTGTTCAAGACGGGCAAGCAACGCGCTATATCGGTTGTTCAGCAGTTCAAACAACCGCTGTTCATACGCGTGCACCTCTTTGACGGGCACGTTGTCGAGATATCCGTTGATCACCGCGTATACAATGGCCACTTGGCATCCCACCGAAACGGGGGAATTGCGTTTTTGTTTGAGCACTTCCACGATGCGTTCACCAAGTGCCAACCGCGCTTTGGTGTCGGCATCCAAATCGCTGCCGAACTGGGCAAATGCCTGCAGTTCGCGGTATTGTGAATAGAGTAGTTTGAGTTCCCCCGCCACTTTCTTCATCGGTTTCAACTGGGCGGCACCGCCCACGCGGCTCACCGAAATACCGGGGTTGATGGCGGGCATCACACCCGCGTGGAACAGTTCCGTTTCGAGGAAAATTTGCCCGTCGGTTATGGAGATGACGTTGGTCGGAATATAGGCCGAGACGTCACCCGCTTGTGTTTCAATGATGGGAAGCGCCGTAATGGAACCGCCGCCGTATTCTTTGGCCACACACGCCGCGCGTTCCAGCAAACGGGAATGTAGATAGAACACGTCGCCCGGATACGCTTCACGGCCGGGGGGACGGCGAATGAGCAACGACAGTGCGCGGTAAGCCACCGCGTGTTTGGAGAGGTCGTCGTACACAATGAGAACGTCTTTGCCATGCACGCGGAAATATTCCGCCATCGCACAGCCCGCATAGGGCGCCACGTATTGCAACGGCGCGCTTTCGGACGCGGAAGCGGACACGATGATGGTGTATTCCATCGCACCGGCACGGGCCAGTTCTTGCGCCAGTTGCACCACGGCGGTGCTTTTTTGCCCAATGGCGACGTAAATGCACAACACATCGCTGTTTTTCTGGTTAATAATGGTATCGATCGCGATCTCGGTCTTGCCCGTTTGACGGTCACCGATGATGAGTTCGCGTTGACCGCGACCAATGGGAATCATACTGTCAATGGCTTTGATGCCCGTCTGCAACGGCACCGACACGCTTTCGCGCTCGATAATGCCGGGGGCAGGGGCTTCAATGGGGCGCGTGCCCGCCGCCGCAATGGGACCTTTGCCGTCAATGGGATTGCCCAGGGCATCCACCACACGGCCGAGAAACGCTTCGCCTACGGGCACCGACAACACCCGTCCCGTACGGCGAACCGCCGTTCCCTCGCGGATGGTGTTGTTGTCGGAAAGCACCGCAACAGACACCGTTTCCTCTTCCAAGTTTTGCGCCATCCCGAAACTGCCGTCGTCAAATTCGAGCAGTTCCCCGGCCATACAGCCGCGTAACCCGTACACACGGGCGATGCCGTCACCCACCAAGATGACGTTGCCCGTCTCGGTCATTTCCACCTTTTCGGTGTAATTCTTAATTTGTTGTTTGATAATGCTGCTGATCTCATCGGCTCGGAGGCTCATTCATTCATCACACCCTTCAAAACCTGTAAACGGTGTTTTACACTCCCGTCCAGACGTTTGCCGTCCAGTTCCACAACGATGCCGCCGAGAAGTGCCCCGTCTACGGTGCAGTCAAGGCTCACGGTATGTCCCGTTTTCTGTTTTAATTGTTCGCACAACCGCGCTTTCTGTTCGTCGGTAAGCGGTACGGCGCTTGTGACGTGCGCGGTGGAGATTTTTTGGCTTTCACGGTACAGCTGGTCGTAGATGGTCGCTTGCGTGTCAAAATCCGCAAGCCGCCCGTTTTCGCACAACACGCACAAAAACGAGAGCACCGTTTGCGGCACCGCACCCTCAAAGGCGGCGCAAAGCGCCGCCACCCGCTCGGCCTTCGGCACGGCGGGAGAGGACAAAAACTCGATATACGCGGGCTGTTCGGCCAAGCGGTCTTTCACAAAGGCAAGCCCCTCGCCCACCGCGTTCAGTTCGTCTTGTTCGGCGGCAAGCTCAAACAGCGCCACCGCGTATTCACGGGCAGTATCATTCATCGCGCTCACCTATCGTGTCAAGAAACGCATCCACCAACACGCGGTGGTCGTCGGCGTTCATTTCCCGTGCCAGCAATTTTTCGGCAAGCACCGCCGAAACGTCCACAATCTCGTTTCGAATATCCGCCCTCGCGCGTTCCATTTCGAGGCGCGCTTCGGTTTCGGCGGCACGCACGATGCCGTCGGCACGGGTCTTGGCCTCGGCCATTATGGCTTCCTGTCGGTAATCGGGCGTTTGCACGGCTTTGTGTATGATTTCGTCCGCTTGTGTCTGTGCCGTTTGCATTTTTTGCGCCCACGCATCGCGGTCGGCCTCGGCTTCACGCTTGGCCGTATCGGCCTCGTCGTATTGCCGCTGCACCTCGGCTTCGCGTTTGGCAATCAGGTTTTTGACGGGCTTAAAGAGAAATTTCTTTAAAATTAAAAACATAACCACCAAATTGCACAAAGAAATAACGATCTGCCACAGATTAACGGAAATTACTTCCGAGGGTTGCATCTTTCACCCATCCCCTTATCCAATGGCTCTCAACAGCACGTTCACAAGCAAGTTCGGTGCCACAAAAATAAGCAAAATGGCGATAACCAACGCATACAAACCGGTGGTTTCGGCAACAGCGCAACCCATCAACATGGTGGTGGTCACATCGCCTTTGCATTCGGGTTGGCGGCCGATGGCTTCACACGCTTTGGCAACGGCGTTGCCCTCACCGATACCGGGGCCGATACCGGCGATCATCGCACACCCTGCACCGAGCGCACACGCACCCAAAATAATACCGATACTGAGTTCCAACATAATTCATTACCTCCGTTGTTTATTGGTGTTTTTTCTTTTTGGCTAAACGCTCGGCATAGGCCTGAGCAGGAAATCCGTCCGCCACGTAAAGCATCGTCAACATGGCAAAAATAAACGCTTGCAAACAACCGCTGAACAAGTCAAAATACAGCGATAACACGGCGGGCAACCCGATCTGCAAAAACGGGATCTCGCCCAACACACCAGGCAACCATCCGAGTATCATCTCGGTCAACCCCTGCAAAGCGGTGGCGATGAGAACGGAAATGACCGTTCCCGACAAAATGTTCCCGTAATGACGAAACGCCATAGATACAGGTGTGGCTACTTCGCCGATGATATTCAAAGGCGCCAGCAATGGTACGGGCTCGGCAAAACTTTTCAGATAGTGGCCCACGCCACCTTTGAGTTTGTAATGCGTGATAAGGAAAAACACGAGAATTGCCCATCCCGCCGTAATGTTCAGATCTGACGTGGGGGGATACAACCCCAATAGGGAAAGCAAACTGGAAAAGGCCGAAAGTCCCAAAATGGCAGCCACGAACGGCCCAAACCCGCCAAACGAGGCCCCCATGTTTTGTCCCACCAAATTTTCGCATGTCTGCACGATCCATTCGGCCATCCATTGCCGCCGTGTGGCCACATTTTTGCGTATGCCGTGTGTCAGATATAAACACAAAAACAACAGCGAGACGATGACCAGCGCAGAATTAACAACGGCTTCCGAAACAGGGAAGTTCATCAGGGGGAGCGGCACGGTGAAATAGACACCGGCACCGCTAATGGCGATGCCCTCTTCCACGGGGGACATCAACACCGTCAACACCATCCCGCACACAAGCGGCAACGCCGCCCCAACAAGAAGTAAGATATCCACCACTTGAAAGCGGTGGCTCTTGGTCGTCAAGATGCCTCACCCCCGTTTTCCTCTTTGCCAAACCACGGCCGCACCATAATGGCAAAACGGGGGAACAGCAACGGCACCGCGGCCGCCCATAATTGAAAGCACGGAACCAGCGCCGCCACGATCAACACCGCCCCCTGTAACAACAGGCGGTAACTTTGGCTCAACCGAATGCGCTTGGCGGCTTGCTTTTGGTCCTCTTCCACCGCTTTTTGCACGGTGAGCCCCATCAACAAGAAATTGCCCACCGCAGTGGCGGCGCCCAGCAAATTGCCGAGCAGCACTGTGTAGTCCCAACGCCTGATTAACACGAACACCGCTTGCAGCAACACGCTGAACACCAGCACCCACACGGCAATATACCGCGTTTCTTTGGCAACGGTCTTGTCTATCTTCATCGGGACTCACTCCTTTTTCGTTGTAATCAACGCTCTCACGTTGCACTCGCCGTTCTGCAAGCGCGTTTCAAACACGTAGGTTTGCCCGTCATCGGCGATGCCGTATAACACCGTCACGGCCGCGCCGAGAGGCGCTTCGTTTACGTAATGAATCTGCAAATCGGTCACACACGCGCCCTCGGGCAGATAATGGCACAACCAGTCGGCATAGCGCGTGTTGTTCAAATGCCCGTTGCAGTCCACGTCTTCGTCCAATACCGTGCGCACCGCCACTTCTTGCAGGGGCACACGGGGAAACGCAAACCGACACGGAATGGAAAGCGGTTCGTCCCCTCCGTAGTGCAAGTCGGCCTCTTCCACGCGCACCAAACGTTTTGTGTTCACATCCAGTAACGCCCATACTGCCATTGCCTCGGCTATCGTTTCGCCGCCGCGCAAGAGGCGGTATCCCCGCCCGAAGGATGCGCCTTTTTCCAGGCACGTCCACGTTTGCACCGTAATCTCGTCGTACTCAAACAACGGCCGATACATCTGCACGTGCATCCGCACCAACACAAACGCGAGCCCCCGTTCAAACAACTCCGCATAGGTGGGGCGTTCGGCCATCATTTGGTTGCCTGCGGCTTGCTGAAAATAGCGCAACAACGCCGACGGGCGCGCCGTTTTGTTTCGCCCCGTGTCGGTGGCGAATACTTGAAATTGTGTTTCGTATTTCATATTTATTGAAGCGCCGCCAAACTTTGCTCCAACAACGCAAGTTTGTCTTGCAACTGTTGGGCTTGGTCACGGGCGGTCTGCACTACTTGTGCGGGCGCTTTATCGGTAAACGCCTTGTTGGCCAGGCGCGCTTCCACACCCGCCAATTGTTTGAGCACGTTGTCCTTTTCTTTGGTCAAGCGCGCCGTTTCCGCCGCACGGTCCACCAGATCGTCCATCGGGATCTTCACCGTGGCACCGCTGACCACGATGCTCACCGCACCGGGCAGGTCAAAACTTTCGCCAATGCTCACTTCAGAAGCGGAGGCCAAACGGCACAAGAACGCCTCCCCTTTTTTAAAAGTATCCGTAAACGCTGTCTCCACATACACGTGCGCTTTGCGGGAAGGCGGCACATTCATTTCGCCGCGGCGGTTACGGATGGCACCGATGGCTTCCATAATGCGCTCCATCTCTTGCTCTTCCGCAGGGAAGGACAACGCCGTATCGTATACCGGCCACGGAGCGATCATCAGCGACTCGCCTTCGTGCGGGAGCGACTGCCAGATCTCCTCGGTGACAAACGGCATAAACGGATGCAACAGCGTGAGCATCCCCGTCATCACGTAAACCAGCACTTGCCGCGCCGCCGCAGGGTTTTCCCCTTGCAAACGGGATTTGCACAGTTCAATATACCAGTCGCAGAAATTGTCCCAAATAAAATCGTACAATTTCTGTACCGCGATTCCCAGTTCAAATTTTTCTAAGTTTTCGGTCACCGCTTTGGCCAGCGTGTTGAACTTCGACACGATCCACTTGTCTTCCAACGTCAGCTCGTCGGGCAGCGTGAGCGCGACACCCTCTTCGGGCAGATTCATCAAAATAAACCGCGCCGCGTTCCACAGTTTGTTGGCAAAATTGCGGGACGCTTCCACCTTTTCGTTGATGAAACGCATATCGTTGCCGGGGCTGTTGCCGGTGGCCAACATAAAGCGGAGCGCGTCTGCGCCGTAGGTTTCAATAATCTCCAGCGGATCAATGCCGTTGCCGAGCGATTTCGACATTTTGCGCCCTTGCGCATCGCGCACCAATCCGTGGATGAGCACCGTTTTAAACGGCGCTTTGCCCGTATACGCCAGTCCCGAGAATATCATACGGCTAACCCAGAAGCCGATAATGTCGTATCCTGTCACGAGCGTGTCGGTGGGATAAAAATACTCGAGTTCGGGGGTCCGTTCGGGCCAACCCATCGTGGAGAACGGCCACAACGCGGAGGAGAACCACGTATCCAACGTGTCGGGGTCTTGCGCCGGCTTACCGCCGCATTTCGGGCAAGCAGAGGGGGCTTCTTTGGCTACCACCATCTCGCCGCAATCGGCACAATACCACGCGGGAATTTGGTGGCCCCACCACAACTGACGGGAAATGCACCAGTCACGCGTGCCCTTCATCCAGTTGAGATAGTTTTTGGTAAACCGTTCGGGCACAAAGGTGATCTCGCCTTTTTCTACCGCTTCCACGGCGGGTCCCGCCAAGGGTTCCATCTTCACAAACCATTGTTTGGACACCATCGGTTCAATGGTGGTATGACAACGGTAGCACGTACCCACGTCGTGCTTTAAGGGCTCCACCTCTTTGAGGTATCCGCCCGCCACCAAATCGTCCAAAATCGCTTTGCGCGCCTCGTCGGTGGTGAGCCCCGCGTATTTGCCGCAATCCAGCACTTGCGGTTCATCCGCAGCGGCCTTGCCCGAGGCCACCAGTGCTTCGTATTCCGCTTTGTCGGCCGCGCCCGTCATCTTGCCGTCATAGGTAAACACGCGCACCATCGGCAACCGGTGACGGCGTCCCACCTCAAAGTCGTTCGGGTCATGCGCGGGGGTGATCTTCACCACACCTGTGCCCTTGGTCATATCCGCGTGTTCGTCGCACACAATGGGAATTTCTTTGTTTAAAAGCGGCAAGATCACGTGGCAACCGTGCAAATGGCGGTAACGCTCGTCCTCGGCATTGATGGCCACGGCCGTATCGCCCAGCATCGTTTCGGGACGGGTGGTAGCCAGTTCCAACTGCTCGCCCGTTTCTTTCACGGTATACAGCAGATGCCAGAAATGGCCGTTTTGTTCTTCGTATTCCACCTCGGCATCCGAAATGGAGGTGTTGCAATGGGGGCACCAGTTCACCATACGGTTGCCGCGGTAAATGAGCCCCTCGTTATACAAGCGGACAAACACTTCTTTCACGGCGGCGGAACAACCCTCGTCCATCGTGAAACGTTCGCGCTCCCAGTCGCAACTGGACCCCAGCTTTTTCAGCTGACTGACAATGCGGTTGCCGTATTTCTCTTTCCACGCCCACGCGCGCTCCAAAAATCCGTCGCGCCCCAGGTCGTCTTTGGTCACACCGTCGGCACGCATCGCCTCCACCACTTTTGCCTCGGTGGCGATGGACGCGTGGTCGGTACCGGGCATCCACAACGCCTCGTACCCTTGCATACGGCGCCAGCGAATGAGAATGTCTTGCAACGTGTTATCAAGCGCGTGGCCCATATGTAACTGTCCCGTAATGTTCGGAGGGGGAATGACGATGGTATACGGTTTTTTGTCGGGGTTGGGTTCGGCATGAAAATAGTTTCCTTTTACCCAAAAATCGTAAATACGATCCTCCACCTCACGGGGATCATACGTTTTTGCGAGTTCTTTGTTTGCCATAGTGTTTGTCCTCCTATAATGAGAGTAGTCTACCATACTTTTTATCAATATACAACCACCAAGCGGCCATTTTTTACTTCATTTCCACAATGGTGACGCCCGTTTCGCCCTCACCGTACACGCCGAGGCGGAACGATTTCACGTCTTTGCAGGCACGCAAATGGCTATGCACCGCGGCGCGCAGCGCGCCCGTGCCTTTGCCGTGTATCACCGTCACCTGTCCGATGCCCGAAAGCCGTGCATCATCAAGGAACTTGTCCACCGCATCCAACGCTTCTTCCACCGTTTGTCCGCGCAGATCCAGTTCCGTCCGCGCGGCGCGGTCAATACGGGAGATACCCCCCGTCGCGTGTTGCGTTTCGGCCACGGCCTTTTGTTTGAGAAGCCGCAGCCCCGTCGCTGCCACGCGTGTGCGGATGATCCCCGCTTGCACTTCTACCGTGCCGCCTTTGTCGGGCAAGGAGAGCACCACCGCTTCCTTGTCCAGTGCGGCAATCAACACGCGATCCCCCACTTTGAGCGGCCGCGGCAGTTCGTACCGGCCGTCATCTTTCACTATCACGGGGTCAATGTCGCGTTCCAACTCGTTCAAACGGCGTTTGAGCGCCGAACGTGCACTGTCCGCTTTCTTCGTATCCTTTTGTTTGCGCAAGGCCGCCAATTCGTCGAGCAGTGCATCCGCATCGTACCGTGCGCGTTCCACCAACCGTTTGGCTTGTGCACGGGCGGCGTCAAGTTCTTTTTCTTTCTCCTCGCGCACCCGCTGCCGTTCTTTTTCCGCCTCGTCTTTGGCAATCCGCGCATCGCGCGCGGCGGTCTCGGCTTCTCTCAGCGCTTTCTCCAATGCTTGCCGGCGGTCTTCCAGGGTATCCACCACTTCTTCCAAGCGGCGGTCGTCCCCCGCCACCAAGTCGCGCGCGCGGTCCACCACGGCGCTGTCCATTCCCAGTTTTTCCGAAATGGCGAACGCGTTGGACCGCCCCGGCACGCCCACCAACAACCGATAGGTGGGGCGGAGCGAAGAAACGTCAAATTCGCAACTGCCGTTTTCCACCCCGTCGGTGCGAATGGCAAAGGCTTTCAGTTCCGCATAATGGGTGGTGGCGGCCACGCGCGCCCCTTGTGCGCGCAAGCGTTCCAAAATCGAAATGGCCAGTGCCGCCCCCTCCACAGGATCGGTCCCCGCACCGAGTTCGTCAAGCAACACCAAACTGTGCTCGTCTGCTTCGCTTAAAATGCGGATCTGGTTGGTTACGTGCGCCGAAAACGTGGAAAGCGACTGCTCAATGGATTGTTCATCCCCGATATCGGCAAGCACCCGCCGAAACACCGAAAACGAACTGCCGTCTCCCACGGGCGGCATCAACCCGCACATACACATCAAGGTCAACAACCCCAACGTTTTCAACGTCACCGTTTTGCCGCCCGTGTTGGGCCCCGTAATCACCAGCGTGTCAAAGTTGCCGCCCAACTCCACGTCAATGGGCACCACTTTTTTCGGGTCGATCAACGGATGCCGTGCACGGCGGAGCACCAGATGCCCGTCGTCGGTAACGTCGGGGCGCGTGGCATTCATATGATACGCCAATTTGGCTTTCGCAAAAATCAAGTTGAGTTCCACCAGCACGTCATAATCGGCAATGACAGCATCGGCAAACGAGCCCGCTTTTTCGGACAATTCCCGCACAATGCGTTCAATCTCCGCCGCCTCGGCGGATTCCAACACTTTCAGCTCGTTGTTGGCTTCCACCGCGCCCATCGGTTCCACAAACACCGTCGCACCCGAAGCGGACGTGTCGTGCACCAAACCCGGCACTTCGTGGCGGTGTTCGGCTTTCACCGGCACCACAAATCGCCCGCCGCGAATGGTCACAATGGGATCCTGCAACAACTTTTGGGTGGCAGGGTTGCGGATCATCTTGTCCAACTGTTCGCGGATACGCGCGCCGGCTGCGCGCATTTTGCGGCGAATCTCCGCCAGTTTCGGCGATGCGTGATCGCTCACTTCTTCTTCCGAAACAATGGCGGTGGTGATGGCTTCTTCCAAAAATTTGTTGGGAACCAGCACGGCAAAGCGGTCGTCCAAACAGGTGGATACCCCTTCGCAATGTCCTCGCCACTCGTGCAAAGAACGAATGGCACGCAACGTGTTTGCAATGCGGAGCAATTCGGAAAGCGAAAGCATCGCCCCCGCCTCGGCACGCCGAAGCGCCCCCGCCACGTTGGTCACTCCGCCGAACGACGGCGCCCCAAACCGCGCCATCAACTGATACGCCGCGTCGGTTTCGGACAACAAGCGATCCACCTCGTCGGCAAACACCGACGGGGTCAGTTCGCGCGCCGCCGCGGCCGCATCCTCGCAACTCGTCTGCGCCGCCAACAGTTCCAGCACCTTATCCAGTTCCAATGCCAAACCATGTTTGTCTATCATAGTCCGTACCTCTTATTTTCAAGAAAGCGTCCGATAAAACTCGAGCGTCCGAAACCCACGGTCTACCTGCGCGAGCAAAAACCGCTCGCACACGTGTTCCAACGCCGCAAGCCCCTCATCGGACAAGGAAAACGCAAACCACTTTTGAGGCGGCGCATACACGATATGCCGCATCGCCGACAGCACCCCTGCCGAAAGGGGTATCGCCGCCGCCTCTCGACACGCCTCGCAAAGCAACGTCCCTTTCACGGGGGAAAACCACGCCGCTTCTTCCGCACTGCACGCCGCGCACGCAGTCAGGTCGGGCGCATACCCCGCCTGACACAACAACCGCATCTCCACCACCGCTTTGATAAGCGATACAGGGCGCGTGCCCTTGGATAGGTAATGCAGGGCCCCGAGGAGCACCCGCAGCCCGTCCTCGGCGGGCTCTTCCCGCGGGCAAAGCACCCCCGCGAGTTCACAAAAATATTGCGCGAGAGCCAACGTTTCCAGTTGTCCGCGCACGCCGAAAAACACCTCTAACGGTTCGGCATCGTCTACTATGTACTTGTCCCGCCCCCGATACAGGGACAGGCGAGAATAACAAAGCAATTGGGTGGCCGGGCCGTTCGGGTTTTTCACCCGCCGCGCCCCCCGTACGGATGCTTGTATCACACCGCATTCACGGGTGAGCGCGGTGACAAAACGGTCCGCCTCACCGATATTGTTGTTTTCCCGAATGATCAGTGCGTCGGTCGTCAGTTTCATTCGGTTCCTCCGAGCCTTGCACGGCGTTTGTTTCGGACGAAAACACGTCCACGCCGCAATACTTGAGATAGTCCGACACCTTGCCGGTCTGTTCAAATCGTGCCCACAATTTGTCTTTGTCCATATGGATGCCCCCTTGTTCTTACCTTGAACAATCGGGGCCCGTTTATGCGTGGAAATTACATCCTGTACCCAAATCCGCCGAGCAACCCTTGGCGGTTGCGCCAGTCTTCTTTCACCTTGATCCAACATTGCAGGTTCACCTTCGCGCCGAAAGCCGTTTCCATCTGCAACCGCGCGTTTTGGGCAATGTGTTTGAGCATCGCACCCTTTTTGCCGATGATCATACCTTTGTGACTGTCGCGTTCGCAGAAAATGTTGGCCTCAATATCCAAAATCAAACCCTTTTCACTCTCACGCTCGGTCAAACTTTCCACCACCACGGCCACCCCGTGGGGAATCTCGTCCCGAAGCGACAACAACATCTGCTCGCGAAGCAGTTCCGCCGCCATCACCTTTTCGGGTTGGTCGCTCACCGCGTCATCGGGGAAGAAATGCGGGCTCTCAAACGCAAACGTTTCCAGTTCCGTAATGAGTTCTCTCGCGCCCTCACCCGTCAATGCGGATACGGGCACCACCGCCGCAAAATCATACTCCGCTTGCCACGCGGCAATGCAGGTCAGCAGCTGAGCCTTGTCGTCCACCGTGTCGATCTTGTTGATCACCAACACCACGGGCAATCGCTGTGCGCGAAACTGTTTTAACAGCTCGCGCTCGGCCTCGCGCACCTCGGCGGTCGGCTCCACCACGAGCATCCCCGCATCCACGCCCGACACCGCTTCCGCAATGCTTTTCACCATAAAATCGCCCAGCCGCGTACGGGGGCGGTGCGCACCGGGTGTGTCCAAAAACACCAATTGCAACTCCTCGTGTGTCACAACGCCCATAATGCGGTTACGGGTGGTTTGGGGCTTGTCCGATACGATGGCCACTTTGCGCCCCACCAGTGTATTGAGCAGGGACGATTTGCCGACATTCGGCCGTCCCACAATGGCAATAAATGCCGAACGACTTTCCATAAACATCCTCACCTACGAAATACAAAATAACTCCACACGGCAAGCGACACCCCCAGCAACGTCGGGCGCCACCACTGCTCACGCCATAGTACAAACAACGCGCGCCACGCATCCGCACGCAAAAACAACACACACGCCACCAAAACGGCACCCAGCGCGGCAATGAGCACCGCCCCCGCGGCCATATCTTTGGCCGCCGCGGCGCGCTCGTCCCGTTCGGGGCAGGCAAGGTCCACCGCGTGTTCGGCGGCGGTGTTTACCGCCTCCAGTGCAAGCACCAACGCTACCGTTAAGGCAAGCACAGCCCATTCGGCCGCGTTTTGTACGAAATGGCGCGCCACCGCCAACACATGCACCGCCGCCATCAAATGGAAGCGGAAATTGCGCTCCTTCAAACACCGCGCCACTCCGCGCCCCGCAAACCCGAACGCACGGCAAAACGCGGCAAACGGGTTAGGTTTCTTCTTCCAACACATAACTGTTGCCTCTCGGAAGCCCGATCTTTTGCATCACGGTTTCTTCCTTTTCACGCATATGTACCGCTTGCAAACCGCCCTCTACGTGATCATAGCCGAGCATATGCAACATCGAATGTACCGTCAAATACCCCACTTCACGGTTAAGCGAATGCCCGAATTCGTTTGCTTGCTCCATCGCGCGTTCCAGCGAAAGCACGATGTTGCCAAGCAGTTTTTCGCCCGTGTCGTGGTTGATCTCAAATTCACCGTTTTCCGAAAGAGGAAAGGACAACACGTCGGTGGCAGCGTCGATCTCGCGCTGTTCGCGGTTGATTTCGCGGATCTGGTCGTTGTCCACCAGCGTTACGTCCACTTGTACCGACCCGTCCACACCTTCCATATCGAGTACCGCGTGGCAGCAACGGCGAATCAACATGCGTATCCCCGTGGGGATTTTGACCGCTTTTTGTCGATTTTCAATGTCTACCCGAATTTTTGTCACCATACGTCCTCTTCCTTTCGTCCCGTTTCTTTTCAAAATTCTCATAGGCTTCAATGATCTTTTGCACCAGTTGATGCCGCACCACGTCGCTTTGGTTAAATTGGCAAATGGCAATGTCGTCCACGCCTTTTAAGATCTTGGTCACTTCCCGCAGACCGCTTCGTTGCCCGTCGGGCAGGTCAATTTGGGTGATATCGCCCGTCACCACCATTTTGGAATTAAACCCAAGCCGCGTCAAAAACATTTTCATCTGTTCGGGGGTGGTGTTTTGCGCCTCGTCCAAAATCACAAACGAATCGTCCAGCGTTCGGCCGCGCATATACGCAAGCGGTGCAATTTCAATGTTGCCGCGTTCCAAATATTTTTGGTACGTTTCGGTACCGAGCATATCAAACAGCGCATCGTACAACGGCCGCAGATACGGGTCCACTTTGGATTGCAGATCCCCCGGCAAAAATCCCAGTTTTTCACCCGCTTCCACCGCGGGTCGCGTTAAAATGATGCGGTTCACTTGTTTGGCGCGGAACGCTTCCACCGCCATTGCCACCGCCAAATACGTTTTCCCCGTACCCGCCGGCCCGATGCCGAGCACCACCGTGTTGTCGCGAATGGCCTGTACGTACCGCTTTTGCCCCAACGTTTTGGGTTTCACGGGACGGCCTTTGGAGGTGATGCAAATGCTGTCCCCCGACAGGGTGGGCAACTCGCTCTCGTTGCCTTCGTTCACCAACGTCATCACGTACCGCACGTTTTGTTCGTTGAGTTGTTCCCCGCGGTTGATGAGTTGCAACAACCCGTGAATGGCACGCACCGCCGAAGCCACGTCTTCGGGCTCGCCCGTCACTTTCAAATCGCTGTCCCGCGTCACCACGCTCACGCGGTACTGCTGTTCGATCAGCCGAATGTTCTCATCCAACCGCCCAAACAACGACACCGCCTGCTCCATACGGTCCACACTCACGATTTGTTCCATACGCTTCCCACCTTATAATTATACATCCTATATTATAGCACAAAAATCCTCGTTGTCATCCCTATTTTCCCTGTTTTTTAAAAATTTATCGGTCGGATCTCCCCAATTTCGCGCACCAACGTATACACCGCCGTCAACACGGTGCCGCCGGAGTTTTTTTCTTCCGTCACCGCGCGATTTTCCACCGTCATATCGGCAAATTGCTTCTCCTCTTCCGCCAACCGTCGATATGCCTCGGCGGTTGCCTCTTCCTCGGTGCGTGTCACCGTTACCGTCTCGTCACACCATACCCGCGTTAACGTAAGGCCCAGCGGCAATTCTCTTCCACGCACCGTCAGCCACCGCCGTTCTTCCTCCTCTCGCCCTCTTTCACCCCCGCTTGTATAGAGCGGCACGCGCCATCCGAAAAACACCGCCGTCGGCCTCACCGCCGCCACCGTCTCGCGCGTTATTTCTTCTGTATATGGCACCCGTATTTGCACGGCCTCTTCGGTCTTTGCCGTCACCGTTCCCCCGGCGCGGCGCAACATGGGGCCTACGTCACTTTCCAGCATTCCGTAAATGAGCACGTCCCCTTTTTTTACCTCGTCCCCCTCGTTCACCGCCGCTTGTCCGCTTGTCACAACAAGGCGACACACCACCCCATCTGCCGCCGCCACAATGTCCGCGGGGGCGGTATCCTCGATGGGCGATACGGGTTGCCGCTCGGTTACCAACACTTCCAACACGCTGCCGCTTTGGTTCACCGTCAACCACCCGAGCGTCGGCAACTGCCGCAGTGCCTCCAACCGCAATGCCGCCACATCGGCTTTGTCAAACGCCGCCCCGATGTGTACGCCGAGTGGCGCGAGCACCCGCAAAACCGCTTCGTCACTCACCGTTTCGTTGCCGTTCACCGTGATCACCCATACGCGGCTTGACAGCAGTTGCAACACCACAATGGCTGCCGCGCATCCCACCGCCAATCCCCCTCGCAAGCGAAACGGGCGCATCAAAAACGGCAATCCCCACCGCCTTTTAACACGCAACCGCACCCCGCTTTTGCGCGCCGCGGGCCGTAACGTGCGGTAATCGGCGGCACGGCATATCCCAAACAGCGATTCCCCTTTGCGCCGCGCATTACTTATGGAAACACCGGCACTTTCCGCCTCGTTTAAAAAGCGTTCGGGATAGCCGCCGAACGCTTCAAACTCCACCGCACCCAACACAAACCTATTCATATTCCACACAACACAACTCTCCCGTCACCACCGCTTGCTCGCCCATACGCGCCGCCATGCACAACCCCCGCCCGCGAAACCGCACCCGCCCCGTCGGGGTGGCAATGCAGATCTCGTCTTCCTCGTAGGTCACAATGCGTTTGCACCCCTCGATCACGGCGCGTTTTCGGTCGGTGATCTCCAACCGCACTCCGTTTGTGAGCGACCCTGTCGGCAACGAGAATGCCCGTTCCGCGCGCTCGCCTATCTCGTTTCGTTTCATACTTATCACCCTTGTATACCTATGCATCCGCCTTTTTTTCTATTCGTTTAACGGATGGTCGCGCGCATACCGTTTCTTTCTTTCTCATATATAACACCAAAGGAGAGGTGTGTATGATCCGTGTCGTTGCCCGTCCCCGTGTGTGGCTTGCCGCCGCGGTGGCGGTGTTTGGGTATGCGTTGCTGGCGTGGCCGCGCGCCGCCGCACTTGGCATCAGCCGTGGCCTTTCGGTGTGCGGCGGTGTGCTGATCCCGTCGTTGTTCCCGTTTTTGGTGTTGGGCAGTTTCGCCGTGCACAGCGGTGTTGCGGCCGCCATCGGGCGAAAAGTATCCCCCGTCACGCGGCTGTTATTTGGGGTTTCGGGCACCGCCGCGCCCGTCATTCTGTTGTCGTTCGTGGGCGGCTATCCCACGGGCGCCAACGCCGTCGCCGCCCTGTATAAAAACGGTTCCGTCACCAAAACTGAAGCACAACATCTGCTCCGTTTTTGCGTGTGCGGCGGCCCTGCGTTTGTGGTGGGGGCGGTCGGCACAGGCCTCGTCGGCAATACCGCGTTCGGGTGGACCTTGTTTGCCGCCCACGTGGCCGCCGCCGTGTTCATTGGCATCCTTACCGCCCCCTCACGCCGTGCCGCGGCAACCGTGTCCGTATCGGCCCCGCCGCCTCTGCCCCCGTCGGCCGCGCTCACCAAAGCCGTCACGGGTGCGTGCGAAACGTCGCTCTCGGTGTGCGGTTTCGTTTTGTTGTTCTCCGCCCTGCTTTCCCTGTGCGATGCGTGCGGCCTTGCCGCCTTTCTCGGTCGCGCGGCCGTGTGGCTGCCGTGTCTGTTGGAAGTCAGCAACGGTTGCACCGCCGCCGCGCATCACATTGCCGCTCCGCTGCTGTTGGGGTTTACGCTCGGTTTCGGCGGTCTGTCGGTGCATTGTCAAGCGGCCGCCGCCTTGCACGGCACCGACTTGCTTTCCCCTCACTTTTTCACCGCGCGTCTGGCGCACGGGTTGCTCGGTGCCTTGTTTACGCAGGGCTTGTGCATCTTACTCCCCGTTTCTCTTCCCACCTTCGGCAGCAACGTTACCCCCGCGGTGCAACCGCTGTTCTCGTCCGTTCCGCTTTCGGCGGCCTTGTTTGTGTTGTGCGCGTTGTGGATGCTCTGTCTTCCCACCCGTGAAACACCGTAACTGCCCTCCCCTACTTGCAATTCGGAATCGTTTGTGGTATAATGCCCAAAACGAGGTGATTGGATGAAACGCAAACTATACGGCAACACCGTTGCCGCCGCGTGCCACTTGTGTTCCCACGGCCGTATGAGTGCCGACGGCGAGGTGGTGCTCTGCCTGCTCAAAGGCGTGACCGATCCCGGTGACCGTTGCCGCAAATTCGATTACGATCCTTTGCGCCGCGTGCCGTTCCGCCAACCCTCTCTGCAAACCTTCACCGAAGAGGATTTCTCGCTGGAAGACCTGCCCGAATAATCGTGCCGATGCCCCCGCTTATCGGGGGCATCTTTTTTTATTTTCCCTCTTGACAACACACGCCCCCTCTGTTATAATGGCTGTAAAGCGTTTTCCTTTACACACAATGGTGAGAGGAGGAACCCCCGTGGCAAAAAATATGGAGATCGCGTTGCTGTTTGATTTTTACGGTGAGATGTTGACGGAGAAACAACGCCACGTGGTGGAATTGTATTACGAAGAAGACCTCTCGCTGTCGGAAATTGCCGAAAGCCAGCACATCACCCGTCAAGGTGTGCGCGATGCCATCAAACGGGCGGAAGCGCAAATGCTGGAGATGGAAGAACACCTGCATCTCAAAGCGCGTTTCGGCGAAATGCGGGAAGGCTTCGCACGGATCTGCCGTGCGGCACAGGAAATTCAAACCCTGAACGACCGGTTTGGCTATTCCCGCGAGATTGACCAACGTGCCAAGCGCATCATCGCGCTGGCGGACGAGCTGAAAGAGAGATAAATCGTTATGGCATTTGAAGGTCTTTCCGAAAAACTATCCGCCGCGTTCAAACGGCTCAAAAACAAAGGCAAACTGTCCGAGGCGGATGTCAAGGAAGCGATGCGTGAAGTGCGCCTGGCTCTTTTAGAGGCGGACGTCAACTATAAAGTGGCCAAAGAGTTCACCGCCGCCGTGTCGGCGCGTGCCGTGGGCGAACAAGTGATGGAAAGCCTCACCCCCGCGCAAATGGTCATCAAACTGGTCAACGAAGAACTGGTTGCCCTCATGGGGGGCGATGCCGCGAAACTTTCGGGCACCAACCATCCCCCGTGTGTGATTATGATGTGCGGTCTGCAAGGTTCGGGTAAAACCACCCATTCCGCCAAACTCGCCAAACTGCTCAAATCCCAAGGCCACCGCCCGTTGCTCGTCGCGTGCGACGTGTATCGTCCCGCCGCCATCACGCAGTTACAGGTGGTGGGCGAAAAAGCGGGCGTCCCCGTGTTTGAGCGTGGCACCATCTCTCCCGTCGACATTGCGAAACAAGCCGTTGCCCACGCCAAAGACCACGGCAACGACTATGTCATTCTCGATACCGCGGGTCGCCTGCATATCGACGAAGCGTTGATGGACGAACTGAAAGCCGTTCAATCCGCCGTTGACGTGCGCGAAATTCTATTGGTGGTAGACGCGATGACGGGGCAAGACGCGGTCAACGTCGCCGCTTCGTTCAACGAAGCGCTCGGCATTGACGGTGTCATTCTCACGAAACTGGACGGCGATACCCGTGGCGGTGCGGCCCTTTCGGTGCGCGCGGTAACGGGCAAACCCATCAAATTCGCCGGCACGGGCGAAAAGCTGGACGATCTGGAAGTGTTCCACCCCGCGCGGATGGCCTCGCGCATCCTCGGCATGGGCGACGTGCTCTCGCTGGTGGAAAAAGCACAGGCGCAAATTGACGAAAAAGAAGCGGAAGAACTGGCCAAACGCTTGCAGGAAGACCGTTTTGATTTCAACGATATGCTCGCGCAGTTCCGCCAGATCAAAAATATGGGAGACATCAAGAGTTTGCTCGCAATGGTCCCCGGTATGGGCAGCCAACTCAAAGATTTGGATGTGGACGAAAAGCAGTTTTCCCGTGTGGAAGCCATCATTTTGTCGATGACCGAGAAAGAACGTGCCCGCCCCGACATCATCAATCCTTCCCGTAAACGCCGCATTGCCGCCGGAAGCGGTATGAAAGTGGAAGATGTCAACCGCTTGCTCAAACAATACGAGCAGATGCGAAAAATGATGAAACAGATGAAGTCGATGGGCAAAAAAGGCAAACGGATGCCCCGCGGCTTCGGCCGGTCCCCTTTCGGTTTCTAAACGCAACCGCGTTTGAAATATAAGAAAATTTTTATTTGCAACCAATGGAGGTACTATCAAATGGCAGTGAAAATCCGATTGCGCCGTATGGGCGCCAAGAAAGCCCCTTTCTACCGTGTAGTCGTGGCGGATTCCCGTTATCCCCGTGACGGCCGTTTCATTGAAGAGATCGGCTACTACAATCCCTTGGAAACGCCCGAAGTCGTGAAGATCGACGAAGAGAAAGCCAAGAAATGGATCGCCAACGGCGCGCAACCGACCGACACCGTGAAAGCCTTGCTGAAAAAAGCCGGCATCTAAGCGGAGGTCTACAGAATGAAAGAATTGCTGATCACCATCGCGCAAGGGTTGGTAGAAGACCCGGCCGCGGTGTCCGTCACGCAAGACGAACCCACCGAAGACGGCACCATCGTGTTCCACTTGACCGTGGCTCCCGACGATATGGGTCGCATCATCGGCAAGCAAGGCCGCATCGCCAAAGCGATGCGCACCGTGATGCGTGCCGCCGCCACCCGTCAAGATGCCAAGGTGATGGTGGAGATCGACGACTGATGCGCGTCATCACGGGTGAAGCCAAAGGCCGCGCTCTCGAAACGCTGGAGGGGGAAGACACCCGTCCCACCGTGGCGCGGGTGAAAGAAGGCCTCTTTTCCGCCATCGCGTTCGAGATTGCGGGGCGGCGCGTGCTGGATCTGTTTGCAGGCTCAGGCCAAATGGGCATTGAGGCATTAAGCCGCGGTGCCGCCTCGTGCCTGTTTGTGGACCGCAACCCCAAAGCCGCCGCCGTCATCGGCCGCAACTTGGCTTCCACAAAACTGGCCCACCGCGCCGCCGTCGTCTGCGGCGAAGCGTTGTCCGTGTTGTCCCGTCAAACGGAACCGTTCGACCTTGTGTTTTTAGACCCGCCTTACGCGGCCAACCTGCTCGCACCTTGTCTTGCACTGTTGTCGGACAAGGTCTCCTCGGGCGGTGCCGTGTTGTGCGAAAGCGATCGGGACACCGTGCTCCCCGAAACCGTAGGGTCACTCGTGTTGCAACGCACCTATCGTTACGGGCGCGTCGTTGTTCGTTTGTATCGGAAGGAATGATCATATGAAACTCGCGATCTGTCCGGGTAGTTTCGATCCGGTCACCAACGGTCACCTCAACATCATCACCCGCGCTTCGACCATGTTCGACAAAGTCGTGGTGGTGGTGATGGTCAACGGAACCAAACAACCCCTCTTCTCTTGCGAAGAACGGGTGGACTTGCTTAAACGCGCCACCGCGCATCTGCCCAACGTGGAAATTGATTTCTACGGCGGTCTGCTTGCCGACTACGCGCGCGAGCGCGAAGCCACCGTCATTGTCAAGGGTCTGCGCGCCATGTCGGATTTCGAATACGAGTTCCAAATGGCACTCACCAACCGCAAACTCAACCCGTCGGTGGAAACGGTGTTTTTAACCACCAACGCCGAATTTATGTATCTGTCGTCCAGTCTGGTCAAACAAGTGGCGGGCTTCGGCGGCGATATTCGGGAGTTCGTTCCCCCTTGCATTATTCAGGATATCCTACAAAAATACGGAAGGAATGACATAGCATGAGCATCGAAGAATTGTTGGATCAGATCGACGAAATGATCGACAAAGCGTGGGGCCTTCCTCTGTCCGGCGGCAAATGCCTCGTAGAGGCGGACCGTTTGCGCGATATCGTGGACGACATTCGCGGCAATATGCCCAGCGAGATCCGTCAAGCGCGCTCCATCGTGAACGACCGCACCGACATCATCGACACCGCGAAAAAAGAAGCGGAAGACATCGTGCGTGCTGCCGAAGAACGCGCCCGTGCCCTCGTGATGCAAGAAGAGATCGTCAAACAATCGCAACAAAAAGCGTCCGAGATTCTGTTGCAAACCCAACAAAAATGCCGCGAAATGCGCAAAGGCGCGCAGGAATTCACCGAAGACCTGCTTCGCCGCACCGAGGAATCGCTGGTGCACCACACCGCCGAGATCCACCAAGCGCGTCAAGCGTTGCGCAAACCCATCCTCAAAGAGGACTGATCTGTGCATAAACAACCCAACGCACGAATTGTCCGGGGGGGG
>JAZULW010000100.1:0-2885 GCA_045603285.1 Acutalibacteraceae bacterium
AGCGCTTTTTCGAGCAGAAACGCCGTCGAGGAGTGCCGATATACGAGCGTATTTCAAACGACGAGGCAAGGCTTATGCCGAAAAATCGCCCTACGGGCGGCGGGAGGTTCGACTCTCATCGGCTATACTACGGGATATGGCCAAGATGATGCCCATTTGCACCAACAACACAATCAGCGATGAGCCGCCGTAACTGAAAAACGGCAAACTGATACCCGTGTTGGGCATCGCGTTGCTCACCACCGCAAGGTTGAGCGCCACCTGCAACCCGATCTGCGCCGTCAAGCCGATGGCCAATAGCGACGAAAAGCGGTCGGGCGCTTTCAGACCGATCACGAACCCGCGCCAGACGAGAAGGGCGAACAGTACGATGACGAGTACCGCCCCGACAAAACCCATCTCTTCACAGACAATGGAAAAAATAAAGTCATTTTGCGGTTCGGGCAAGAACAGGTGTTTTTGGCGCGAGTTTCCCAGCCCCTCGCCCATCAAACCGCCCGATCCGATGGCATACAGCGACTGCACCGTTTGCCACGCCAGGTCACGGCCTTCGCCGCCCGAGGTATACACCTTAAGGGGGTCGAGCCACACGTCGATACGGTCACGCTCGTAGCCGAGCCCGAAAACCATTCCCACCACACCGCCGGCGCCCAGAAGCAACGTGCCGAACAACCACCGCAATTTGGTGCCGCCGATGAACATCATCACCATCCCGATGGCCACAATGAGCATGGTACCGGAAAGGTGAGGCTCAATCACCACGAGCACGGCAATGATACCCGTTACACCGATGGGGATGAAAAACCCTTCTTTGGGTTTTTTCATTTTATCCCCTTGCAACGAGATCCAGTATGCCATAAACAAGATGAGAGCGAATTTGGCCAGTTCCGACGGTTGGATACTGAACCCCGCAATACGGATCCAGCGGTATACGTTTCGAACGGGAGGCGCTACAAAACGCACCCACAAAAGCAACACCAACGCAATGCCGAGTGCTAAATACACCACCCATTTTTTCTGCAACTGTTTGTAGTTGAGGGTGGAGGCCGCCAACATACCGATGACACCGATGGCGGCAAAAATGAGTTGGCGTTTAATATAGTAGTAGCTATCGCCGTCGTTCCAATAGTAGGCATAGGCAAAACTGGCGGAAAACAAACTGACCAGCCCCACCGCCAACACCAACATCGTGAGCACGAAAAACGGCATATCAAAGCTGGCGGAGAAGTTGAACCATCGCTTTTTCCTTTTGGCAGGCGCGGCCGCCGTGCGGGTAGCCATAACCATTCTCCTCTCCGTTTTTATAAGGTTAGTGCCAATGCCGCCGCGCAACCCAGCACGGTAACCGTGCACGCAACGGCAACGATTTTCTTTTCGCTCCATCCCGACATCTCAAAATGATGGTGAATGGGGCTCATTTTAAACAAACGCTTGCCGTGGGTGAGTTTAAAATACGACACTTGCAACATCACCGAACAGGTTTCGATGAAATACACAAGGCCCATCGGCAACAACAACAGCGGATACCCGAGCCCGAATGCCACCGCGCACAACAGCGCACCGATAAACAGTGAACCCGTATCGCCCATAAACACCCGCGCGGGGTGAAAATTCCAAACCAAAAAACCGGCTATCGCACCGGCACCTACGGCACACACGATGCCGAGTGCCGCCGACGTGCGGCTGAGAACAAGCATAAAGAGAAGCACCACCACGGCGGTAGAGGCGCACAAACCGTCCACCCCGTCGGTCAAGTTGGTGGCGTTGGTCATGGCGGTGATGATGAACACCGCGATGGGGATAAACCAAAATCCCGCGTCCCACATCCCGTAAAACGGAACGTAGATTCGGGTGGCATCCGCTACGTACATTGCCACCGCATACATCACCGCCGCCGCGAGTTGCAACAACAGTTTTTGGCGGCTGGTAAGCCCGAGATTGCGTTTTTTAACGACCTTGATATAATCGTCCAAAAACCCGATGGCGCCAAAGGCCGCCGCCAGCAACAGCCCTGCCACCACCTCCACAAACGACGTGTAACGGCCCTCGAACAGGGACGTTGGCGACACCCATTCGCCAATCAGCAACGCGATCACGCCCACCGTGAGGGCCGCGCCGATAAACGCAAGGCCACCCATCGTGGGGGTGCCTTGCTTCGCTTTGTGCCACGTGGGGCCTTCTTCGCGGATGGTTTGCCCGAATTTGAGGCGGTGCAACAACGGAATGAGCGCTTTACACAAGCGTTCGCTTACCACAAAAGCGACCATTGCCGCCCCGACCCACAGTGCCGTTTGTACGAAATTCATCGTTATCTTCCCTCTTTTAACGCGTTATATACGACTTCACGCTCGTCCAGCGTGATGGTTTTGTCTTTCAAAATTTGATAGGTTTCGTGCCCTTTGCCTGCCAGCAACACGGTATCCCCCGGTTGCGCGTTTTCAAGCGCCCAGCGAATGGCACAAACGCGGTCGGCAATCACCGTAAAGGGCGTGCCGCTTTGTTCCACGGCGGGCACGATATCCGCCAAAATGGCTTCGGGGTCTTCGGTGCGGGGATTATCCGACGTGACAATGACAAAATCGGAGTTTTCGGCCGCCACCGCCCCCATTTGGGGACGTTTGGTGCGGTCGCGGTCGCCGCCGCACCCAAACAAGGTGATGAGTCGCCCTGCCTTGCACGCGTTCAGCGTTTGGCAAATGTTGAGCAGTCCGTCGGGGGTGTGCGCATAGTCGATGGCCACCGTGAAATCAGGGTGGGTGGGCCCCACTCCGGCGCGGTCTTTCACAATGCCTGCCGCCGAAAGCGCCGCGGTGACCGTTTCAAAATCCACGCCCAATTTGAGCGCGCATGCAGCCTCCGCCAGTGCGTTATACACCGAAAACTGC
>JAZULW010000101.1:0-6510 GCA_045603285.1 Acutalibacteraceae bacterium
ACGAGATGCGTTTAGACAAATATTTAAAAGTGTCGCGGCTCATCAAACGCCGCACCGTCGCCAACGAAGCGTGTGATGCCGGCCGTGTCACGGTGGACGGCAAAGTTGCCCGCGCCTCGTATGAGGTGAAAGTGGGAGACGTCATCGGCCTTACCCTCGGCCCGCGTGAGGTGCAGGTGCAGGTGGTCAGCGTGCAGGAAACGGTGGCCAAAAACGATGCCGCGATGCTGTATAAAGTGTTGTAATATTACGGGGAGTTCGGCTATAACGTAAATATGTGTGGCAAGGAGAAAGGTGGAGACTTATGAAGAATTACGGGTGTGGCACGTTGTTTTGTTTGTGTTTGTGTTCGCTGCTTTTCCTTTCGTTGGTGGGCTGTGGCGGAGACCCTGCCGCGACTACCACCACGACCACGGCCCCGTCCGTGCATTGGCAGGATGACCCTGCCCGTTTTGCCACGGGCTATTTCCTGTGCACCGAAGGCAACGAGAACTATTACCGCGAGCGTTACGGCGTAGACGGATTTGACTGTAATTACTTGTACTATGCCAACAAACAAGCGGGCGAGTTTTACAAGGTGTATGACGGGCCGCTTCTTGAGTATACCGAGGACGGGACACACTTGTTTGCCCTCACCGCCGACCACGCGTTGCTGCGTATCAACGGCAAAGCGGATGCCACACAGGTGTACCGCGCACAGCACGGCACGTTGCATCTGCTGAAACTCAAAGACGGCATTGTACACGTGGTGGACGGGGACCGTTTGATGCGGTTTGACGAAGCATCGCAAACGATGACGCAAGTGGCACAGTGCGAAGACGTGGTGTACTATTATCTCAAGAACAACGGTGACGTTGTGTGGCAAAACAGCACGCAAAGCGTGTATGTCTATTCGCCGAAAACGGATACCCACACCCCTGTGGAAAGTGTGGCCGTGGCCATTGCGGATGAAACCGAATAACACGAATATGCGATGCGTAAGCATCGCATATTTTCTTTTTTCGGGACATATACATTACCGAAAAGAGGGGATACACGTGAAACAAACGCAAACGGCCGAACGGCAACCGATGCCGCACTCGCTCACCTTACACGACCGCGGCAGTTTGACCGTCTCGGGGGTAACCGACGTCAACAATTTTGACGACGTCACGCTCGTCATCTACACCGATCTCGGGGAACTGACCGTCAAAGGCCACGGCTTACACATTCGGCAGTTGAACATTGAATGCGGCGATCTGGTCATTGAAGGCGAGATCGACTCGCTCATCTACTCGCAGTTGCCCGCGCGCGGCGGCTTTTTCGGAAGGTTGTTTCGATAGGCGATGGGTTTCACCAATTTTCAGCAGATACGCGAGGTGTTTTTGTGCGGCGGTGTGGGCTTTCTGCTCGGCGCGTATTATGACGTGTTTCGCGTGTGGCGCGTGTGGTTTTCCCCGCGCCCTGTTTCGGTATTTTTGCAGGACGTGTGGTATTGCCTGACATCGGCTGTGGTGTTGTTTGTACTGCTGCTTGCCATCACCGACGGGAGAGGGCGGTTTTATGTTTTTTTAGGGATCACAGTTGGCTTTTTTGCCTACCGTTCGCTGTTCGGGCGGTGTTGTTTACGTGCCGCTTTGAGTATAAAACGCGTTGCCCGTCGCCTGCGGCAACACTTGATAAAAAAACACGCGAAAAACACAAAAAAAGCGAAAAAAAGTCTTGAAAGTGATACCGCACCTGTTGTATAATCTTGATGTATGGGAATTTGCCGAAAGGTGACACGGAAACGGAAAGGAGCGATCGTATGAAAATGGCATCTGCGAAAAAGAAAAGTTTGTTTTTCCGCATTGCGCTTATTGCACTTGCCGTCTACATCGTCGTTTCTCTCATTCAGTTGAACCTTCAGCTCAGTGAAAAGCAACAGTTGTTAAACGACTGGATCCAAAAAACCGAGCAGCAAAACCTGCTCAACGCTGACTTGCAAAGCCAAGGGGAAAACTATGAGTCCTATTTGGAGCAACAAGCGCGGGAAGAGCAAGGCATGGCCAAACCGGGTGAAACGGTTCTGTACGAAATTCCCGAAGATTGATTTTAGAGGGTTGATTACACCCGCAGGAGGAATAGCGCAACATGGCCTTAGAAGTGGGAGCGTGCGTAGAAGGAAAGGTTACCGGTATTACCAAATTCGGCGCCTTTGTCGATTTGGGTGACGGCAAGACCGGTATGGTACATATTTCCGAAGTGGCACCGACCTATGTTAAAGAAATTCGCGATCACATCACCGAAAACCAACAGGTGAAAGTAAAAATACTCAGCATCGGCGAAGACGGTAAGATCAGTCTTTCCATCAAAAAAGCCATGGATCCTCCGCCGCGTACCAACCGCAGTGCACCGCGCCACGTTTCGCCCGGTCGTCCCGGCGGCTTCGAATGGCAGTCCACCCGTAACGAGAGCAGCAGTTTTGAGGAAATGATGTCTCGTTTCAAGCAAACGAGCGACGAGAAAATGTCCGATCTCAAACGTTCGCTTGACAGCAAACACGGCGGTTTCACGCGCCGTAAATCGTAAAATAAGCAATGCCGCCGCACTTCGCGACGGCATTTTTCATAAAAGGAAATCGTACTATGGAACAGTTTCAATTTTGCGCCCCGTGCCTGTTTGGTATAGAGGGTATCTTAGCAGACGAACTCAAGCGCCTCGGCGCCGAAAACGTTACGCCGCAAAACGGCCGTGTCCTGTTCGAGGGTGAGGCAGCTTTGTTGGCACGCGCCAACATCAACTCGCGCTATGCCGAACGCATTGCGTTGCACATCGGCAGTTTCCGTGCCCAAACGTTTGACCAATTGTTCGAAGGAGTTCGTGCCCTGCCGTGGGAGAGGTACATCCGCCCCAAAGATGCTTTTCCTGTAAAGGGGTGGTCGCTTAATTCGGCACTCCACAGCATTCCCGATTGTCAGTCCATTGTCAAAAAAGCGGTGGTGGAACGGCTCAAAAGCCGCTACGGCATCGGTTGGTTTGAGGAAACGGGCGCCACGGCGCAAATTCAGTTTTCCATTTTAAAAGACGAGGTTACCTTGCTGATCGATACCAGTGGCGCAGGGTTGCACAAACGCGGTTACCGCCGTAACGCCGGTGGCGCACCCATTAAAGAAACGCTTGCCGCCGCCATTGTAGACGTCACGCGCACCCGTTTTGCCGAACAAGTGATTGACCCGTGTTGCGGTTCGGGCACGTTGCTTATTGAAGCGGCGCTCGCCGCTCGCCGCGTGGCTCCCGGTGTTCGCCGTCGGTTTGCGGCAATGGATACCGCGTGGATAGACGAAGCGGTGTGGAAAGAGGAACGCGAACGCGCGCTTGCGAACCAACTGACCGACAAAGTGTTTGTCGGGCGTGGCTTTGATATCGACCCTACAGCGGTGGCACTAACCAACGAGAATGCCGCCAAAGCGGGTGTCGGTCCGCTGGTGCGCGCCGCCGAACGTGACCTTGCCGATTTTGTTCCCGAGGGGGAAAACGGCACGGTGTTGTGCAACCCGCCTTACGGTGAGAGGTTGCTCGACGTGCAGACCGCGCAAACATTATACCGCACGATGGGAAAGGTGTTTGTCCCCAAAACGGGGTGGAGTTACGCCATCATCAGTCCCGATGAACGGTTTGAAGAATTGTTTGGCCGCAAGGCGGACAAACGGCGCAAATTGTACAACGGGATGCTCAAATGCCAACTGTATATCTACTATAAGTAAGACGTAAAAAAAGGAGGGGATACCGTGCGACACGTGTTTATCCTCAATCCCGCGGCGGGGAAGAAGCAATCCGCGCTTGCCATCATTCCCGCAATTGAAGACTTTTTTAAACGTTACCCGATGGACTATACCGTCCACATTACCGCAGCCCCCGGTGAAGCGACGGAGCTGGCCCGTGCGGAGGCGGCGCAGGGCGATGCCGTGCGCTTGTACGCGTGCGGCGGCGATGGCACGTTGCTGGAGGTCGCATCGGGTATAGTCGGCGCAGGCAATGCCGAACTCGCGTGTATTCCGTGCGGCTCAGGGAACGATTTTGTGCGCGTTTGGCCCGAAACCACGCGTTTTCGCGATATCGCGGCGCAGGTAACGGGTACTGCCCGCAAATTGGATGCCATTCGTTGCAACGGCAAACTATCGCTCAACCTCTGCTCGATGGGGTTGGATGCCAATGTCGGCGGCCGTATGGTGCAATATAAAAATTTGCCGTTTGTCAGCGGGTCGATGGCATATAACTTGGCACTGGTGAACGAGTTTTGCCGCCCCATCGGTCAAAAAATGCGTATTGTGATGGATACGGTGGGCGGAAAAGTGGAACGTGAAGGGGAATATCTGTTTGCACTTGCCGCAAACGGCCAATACTATGGCGGTGGGTATCACGGTTCTCCTTTGTCGCAACCCGATGACGGTGTGCTCGATTTTGTTTTGATTAAAAAAATATCCCATTTGCGCGTGCTTACTATTCTCGGCAAATATAAACGCGGCGAGCATTTGGGGCTCGACTGTTGCGAATCGTTCCGCGGCACGTCGATGACGGTGTATGCCGAAAAACCGCTGGTGTATAATGCCGACGGCGAATGTGACCGCGCCACCCAAGTCAATTTTACCATTCTCCCCGCAGCAGTATCGTTTGTGATTCCGTCCGACTCGCCGGAAGAATTGTTACAAAACTGTGAAATCACAAAAAATTACCAATTTGCCCCTTGATTTTTACGCAAAAATTGGTAGAATAGAATTTAGCACTCCGCACCATCGAGTGCCAATTAAAGGAGGAACCTGAAGTATGACGATGAAACCTTTGTCTGACAGAGTGGTCATCAAAATGGTCGAGGCTGAGGAAACCACCAAAAGCGGGATCATTTTGGCCGGCTCTGCCAAAGAAAAGCCCCAAATTGCCGAAGTGGTGGCCGTGGGCCCCGGCGGTAATGTGGACGGAAAAGACGTCACCATGTACGTAAACGTTGGTGATAAAGTGATCACCACCAAATATTCCGGCACTGAAGTGAAAATGGACGGTGTGGAATATACCATTGTTCGTCAGGGCGATATTCTGGCGATCGTAGAATAAGTATCATAGGAGGATAACGTATTATGGCAAAAGAAATTTTGTACGGTGAAGCCGCGCGCAAAGCGTTGCAAGCCGGCGTGGATCAACTTGCCGATACCGTCAAAATCACCCTCGGTCCGCGCGGTCGTAACGTGGTGCTCGATAAAAAATTCGGCGCTCCCCTCATCACCAACGACGGTGTGACCATTGCGAAAGAAATCGAACTTGACAACGCGTTCGAAAATATGGGCGCCCAACTCGTCAAAGAAGTGTCCACCAAAACCAACGACGTTGCCGGTGACGGTACCACCACCGCTACGCTTCTCGCCCAAGCGCACATTCGTGAGGGCATGAAGAACGTGGCCGCCGGTGCCAACCCGATGGGGGTCAAACGCGGCATTCAAAAAGCCGTCGATGCGGTCGTGGAAGAAGTGAAAGCCAATTCCAAAAAAGTGAACGGTACGGAGGATATTGCCAGCGCCGCCACCATTTCCGCGGGGGACGCTTTCATTGGCCAACTCATTGCGGAAGCCATGCAAAAAGTATCGGCCGACGGGGTCATCACCGTGGAAGAATCCAAAACCGCCGAGACCTACACCGAAGTGGTGGAAGGTATGCAGTTTGATCGTGGGTATATCACTCCCTATATGGTCACCGATACCGACAAAATGGAAGCCGTTATCGACGATGCGTTCTTGCTCATCACCGATAAGAAAATTTCCAGCATTCAAGACATTTTGCCCTTGCTTGAACAAATTCTGCAAGCGGGCAAAAAACTCGTCATCATTGCGGAGGATATCGAGGGCGAAGCACTCTCCACCCTTATTGTCAACAAACTCCGCGGCACCTTTACCTGCGTGGCGGTCAAAGCCCCCGGTTTCGGCGATCGCCGTAAGGAAATGTTGCAAGACATTGCCGTTCTCACCGGCGGCCAAGTCGTGTCGGAAGAAGTGGGTCTGGATCTCAAAGACACCACTATCGCGATGCTCGGCCGTGCCCGTCAAGTAAAAGTGCAAAAAGAAACCACCATCATCGTGGACGGCGCGGGCGATACCGATATGATCAAATCCCGCGTGGCGCAAATTCGTTCGCAGATCGAAAAGACCACATCCGACTTTGACCGCGAAAAACTGCAAGAACGCCTTGCCAAAATGTCCGGCGGTGTGGCGGTCATCAAAGTCGGTGCCGCTACCGAAGTGGAAATGAAAGAAAAGAAACTCCGCATCGAAGATGCCCTCGCCGCAACCAAAGCCGCGGTGGAGGAGGGCCTTGTGGCGGGCGGCGGCGTGGCGCTCATCAACGCGTCCAAAGTGTTGTTGCCGATGCTCGAAGCCACCGAGGGCGACGAAAAAACGGGTGTGAAGATCGTGCTCAAAGCCATCGAAGAACCTGTCCGCCAAATCGCGCTTAACGCCGGTTTGGAAGGCAGCGTGATCATCGACCGCATCCGTACCGAAAACA
>JAZULW010000102.1:0-5969 GCA_045603285.1 Acutalibacteraceae bacterium
GATGCGCGAATCGCGCAACACATAAGCGTAGACGTGATGTTTGGCATCCCAATATTGTTTTTTAAGCGCGGCAACAAAAGCGATCGCTTCTTCCTCGGTTTTGACGGGTTTGGCAAACCCGATAAAACGCGAGCGTTGTTCGGTAAATTCATCGGTCCCTTCGGCCGCCACGGTCAAATAAGCCGCTTCCATCGTGATCCACCTCCCCTTTCCTAAAATATGAGAAAGGGCAGTGCATTGCTGCACCGCCCTGATTCGTACCACTTATTTGCCTTCTTTGATACCAAAACGTTTGTTGAAACGGTCTACACGGCCGCCGGTATCAACCAGCTTCTGTCTGCCGGTGAAGAACGGATGGCATTTCGAGCAAATTTCCACAGGGATATTCTCTTTGGTGGAGGAAGTCTCGATCACTTCGCCGCAAGCGCAGGTGATGGTGGTTTTCTCATACTTGGGATGAATATTCTCTTTCATTCTTTTCACCTCTTTCAGAAGCTTGTATTCCATATCGAAGAAAAACTTCGTTGAAATCAAATGGCGGAGAGTTAGGGATTTGAACCCTAGGTACGCTTTAAACGTACACACGATTTCCAATCGTGCGCCTTCGACCACTCAGCCAACTCTCCAAGTTCGCACACAAGTGCTAAACTATTATAATGAATGCGAACAAAAAAATCAAGTGTAATTTTCAATTTTATGAAAAAATTTTTTAATTGCTTATAAAAGCGGAATTTTAGCCTCGGCACAACGCACCAGCATCTCTTCCGGCCAAAGCGAAGCCTGGACTTCCCCAATGTGCGCCTTATCAAGGAAAAACATACACAACCGCGATTGGCCGATACCGCCGCCGATAGTAAGCGGCAATTCGCCATTAAGGAGCGCTTTTTGGAAGGAAAGTTTTTCACGGTCGGTACAACCCGAAATTTCAAGTTGTCGTTTAAGCGACACTTCGTCCACTCGGATGCCCATCGACGAAACCTCGAACGCGCGGTCGAGCAACGGATAATAGAAAATAATGTCGCCGTTTAATTGCCAATCGTCATAGTCCGGTGCGCGGCCGTCGTGCGGTTTGCCTGAACGCAACTTGCCGCCGATCTGCATAAGGAAAATCGCACCGTATTTTTTTGCGGCTTCTTTTTCGCGCGCGGAAGATTCCAGGTCGGGGTAGGCATCTTCCAGTTCCTGCGTGGTAATAAAGGTGATGCTTTCGGGCAGTTTGGCTTTGAGAAACGGATACTGCCCGCACGCAATGGCCTCCACCCCGCGAAACACGCCGTAGATCTGCTTAACAATCGCTTGCAAGGTTTCAACCGTGCGGTCTTCACGGCAGATCACTTTTTCCCAGTCCCACTGGTCCACATACAAAGAATGGAGATTGTCGGTCACTTCATCGCGGCGGATAGCGTTCATATCGGTATACAGGCCTTGCCCCACACCCACACCGTAGCGTTTGAGCGCCAAGCGTTTCCACTTAGCAAGTGAATGCACAACCTCAGCCATAGAGCCGTCGTCGTACCGAATGTCAAAACTGACCGCGCGCTCCACACCGCTTAAGTTATCGTTCAACCCACTTTCGGGGTGCACAAACAAAGGAGCAGACACGCGCGTGAGCGCCAAGGTTTTGGACAACAAGTCTTCAAACTCGTCTTTCAGCAATTTGATGGCTTTTTCGCTTTCCAAAATATCCATATTCGGGCGGTATCCGTCCCGTATTTGAAGTTGATAAACACTGCTCATTGTCCTATCCCCTTTCCGTCAATGAGATTGATTGTATCACTCTGCTGCCTCTATTGCAAGGCTTTTTTTGCATTTTCAGCGCGTCCACAAATTTTCGTCCCAATCGATGCGCTGGGGCTCCACCAAAAGCGCACGAACGGGTGTGGCATCCGCCCCCGCGATTTTCAGCGGTGCGGCAATCAGCAAATACGTGGTGTTTACTTTGGCTTTGCTCAGATCCAAGCCTTCGAGCAGCACCATACCCGTGCCGAGCAGTTGGCGGTGCACTTCGGCCGTGTATTCGGGCGGTGCCACCGAGGTTTCTTCCACGCCGAGCAACGCAATACCTGCATTGGAGAGCACAAACGCCGCACTGGGCGAGAGTTGCACGTTTCCTTTGAAAAGCACCCGTTTTTTGAGATACGGCAACAAGTCTTCCGCCGCGTCACCCAGCAACAGCCCGTTACATTCGACGACCACACATTCACCAATACAAGAGTCGAACGAAACACGGTCCGCCGAGGTACCTCCCGTGATAAAATGGCGGGGGGCATCCAAATGCGTGCCGTTATGCAAGCACATCGAAATGGCCGTGGTGTTACCGGCATCGCCCCACTCGATGCGCTGCAAAGGTTTCAGTTCGGGCGCCGGGTCCCCCGGATAGACGGGTGCGGCCGTTAATTCACGTGTAATATCGATAAAATCCATACACAACCACCTCTTCCATAAGCATACCTCTTTTTGCCAAAAAAGTCAACGAACCTACACCTTTCGATAGATTGTATCTTGAAATAGCGCCGAATAAATGGTACACTTTCTTTGAAATTCATTCTCGGTAACAAAATCCTTGTGAAAGAATCGGGTTTACGCACTATACGTTGCGTATCAACCGGACGGGTATTGGCGTTATGACGATTAAAACAAAACGGTATTCTTACGAAAACGTAATGGCCTTACCAAGGCCGAAACCCCAAAAACCGCTTCGGCCGTGGTGGCTGTTACACGCCGTGGTGCGTATACTGGCCATTCCCGACTTGTGGGCTACGCGCTTCACGTTTACAAAGCACCGTATGGACGAGGCAGGAAAAGGCCCTTACCTCATTTTAATGAACCATTCCAGCTTCATTGACCTGAAAATCGCCTCACGCATTTTCTTCCCCCATACCTACGGCATTGTGTGTACGTCAGACGGGTTTGTGGGGAAATCGTGGTTGATGCGGTTGCTGGGTTGTATTCCCACGCAAAAATTTGTGAGTGACTTGTCGTTGGTGCGAAGCATCAACCATCTCATCAAAGCCAAAAAGACCAGTGTATTGATGTACCCTGAAGCGAGTTACAGTTTTGACGGATGCGCCACGCCCTTGCCATCGGGTTTGGGACGGTTGCTCAAACAGTTGGACGTACCCGTTGTCACCGTTATTACACAGGGAGCGTTTGCGCGCGATCCGTTATATAACGGGTTGCAGTTACGCAAAGTGCGCGTACGTGCGGACGTGACGTGTTTGTTTACGCGTGACGAAGTGCGCACATTGTCCGCCGAAGAGTTAGACGCGGGTTTAACAAAAGCGTTCACCTTTGACAACTTTGCGTGGCAACACGAAAATCAAATCGCCATTCGCGAACCGTTCCGCGCGGACGGGTTGCACCGCATTTTATACAAATGTCCGCATTGCGGTGCCGAAGGCAAGATGGAAGGTAGCGGAATTCTTCTTACCTGCCACAACTGCGGTAAGGAATACGAACTCGGTATTTTCGGCCGTTTACACGCGACCGACGGTGACACGCGATTTGCGCACGTTCCCGATTGGTACCGCTGGCAACGCGACTGCGTGCGTGAAGAATTGGAAAGCGGCACATATCAATTGGATACCGCGGTGGATATCGGGATGTTGGTAAACCACAAAGCCATCTATATGGTGGGAGAAGGAAGACTGACACACACCGCCGACGGATTCACTTTAAACGGGTGTGACGGCGCGTTAGCATACACCCAAAAACCGCTTTCGTCTTACGGGTTGTACGCCGATTATTTTTGGTATGAAATAGGCGACGTGATCTGCATCGGCAACCGCGATGCGCTGTATTATTGTTTTCCCAAAGGCAACGTGCCCGTTGCCAAAACGCGCCTTGCAGCGGAAGAGTTGTATAAATTGCAAAAGCCCTCTTTCAAAAAGAGGGTTGACACCGCCGAGACGCATTGATATAATATAGGCAATAAAAGCGTTGAAGAAGACAGTAGCCCTCGCAGCAAGGCAGACAGAGAGAGAAACCACGGTTGAGAGTTTCTTATGCACGGCGGGCGCGAACACCGCTTCGGAGCCGCGGTGCGGAAACAACAGTATGCATCGCCGTTACCCGCGTTAAGGGAGAATGAGTGAAACGCAAGGTGGAACCGTGTGTCCCCGACACACCCTTGACGGCCAACGGCCGTCGGGGGTGTTTTTTGTTGTAATTAAACACAAGGAGTGTGTCAAAATGAAAGTTGTATACAGCAACGGTACCGTTGACGTGTGCCCCGCGGAAGAAGAATTGCACGTTCTTCGCCACAGCGCCGCACACATTATGGCGCAAGCCATTCAGCGCTTGTATCCCCACGCCATGTTTGCTTACGGCCCTGCCAATGAAAAAGGGTTTTATTACGACGTAGATCTCGGCGACACCAAATTGTCGGACGAAGATCTGCAAGCCATTGAACAGGAAATGCGCAAGATCGTGAAAGAAAATTTACCCATTAAACCGTTCATTCTGCCCCGCGCCGAGGCCATTGCGTTGATGGAAAGCCGCGGCGAAAAATACAAGGTGGAGCATATCGGCGACCTTGACGACGATGCGGTCATCAGTTTTTACCAACAAGGCGACTACATTGATATGTGCGTGGGACCTCACCTCACCTACACCAAAGCTCTCAAGGCATTTAAAGTGACGGGGCAGTCGGGTGCGTATTGGAAAAACGACAAAGACAACAAAATGCTTACCCGTATCAAAGGCATTGCGTTCCCCTCCCAACAAGAGTTGGATGACCACTTAAAGATGTTGGAAGAGGCCGAAAAACGCGATCATCGCCGCATTGGCAAGGAAATGGGTTTGTTTATGATGGCGGACGAAGCCCCCGGATTCCCCTTCTTCCTTCCCAAAGGTATGGCCCTGAAAAACGCGCTCATCGACTATTGGCGTGAATTACACACCCGTGAAAATTACGTGGAAGTAAACACCCCTCTTATTATGAACCGCCATTTGTGGGAGACCAGCGGTCACTGGGATCACTACAAAGACAATATGTATTCCACCACCATTGACGAGGATACTTTCTGCGTGAAACCGATGAACTGCCCCGGCGGTGTGATGGTGTACCGCAGTTCTCCGCACAGTTACCGTGACTTGCCGCTTCGCATCGGCGAACTCGGCCTTGTTCACCGCCACGAACTGCGCGGTGCGTTGCACGGGTTGTTCCGCGTGCGTTGCTTTACGCAAGACGACGCGCATATCTTTATGCGCCGTGAACAAATTACCGACGAAATCGTCGGTGTGGTGCATCTCATCAACGAAGTGTATGAGAAATTCGGGTTCAAATATTCGGTGGAACTGTCCACCCGTCCCGAGGACAGCATGGGCAGTGACGAGGATTGGGAAGCCGCAACAAACGGTCTGAAGACCGCACTTGAAAAACTCGGTCTCCCCTACACCATCAACGAAGGTGACGGCGCGTTCTACGGACCGAAGATCGACTTCCATTTGGAAGACACCATCGGACGCACCTGGCAATGCGGCACCATTCAACTTGACTTCCAGATGCCCCTGAACTTCGATTTGGAATACGTGGATGAAAAAGGCGAAAAACAGCGTCCCATTATGATTCACCGCGTGTGCTTCGGTTCGATTGAGCGTTTCATCGGTATCTTGACCGAGCATTTTGCCGGCAAGTTCCCCACGTGGCTCGCCCCCACGCAAGTGAAAGTGTTGCGTGTTTCGGAAAAATTTTCCGAGTACAGCGAAGACGTGTACGCCAAGTTGCGTGCCGCCGGTATCCGTTGCGAGTTGGATGACCGCAACGAAAAGATCGGGTACCTCATCCGTGAAGCACAGGTGGTAGGCCGCGTACCGTATATGGTCATCATCGGCCAAAAAGAAATGGATGAAGGCACCGTTTCCATCCGCAACCGCGACACGGCGCAAACCGAAACCATGTCGCTGGATGCCTTCCTCGAGAAAATTACAAACGAAGTGCGCAATCGCGTATAAACATTAACAAACCG
>JAZULW010000103.1:0-2624 GCA_045603285.1 Acutalibacteraceae bacterium
CTTCAAACTGGACATACCACCCGATTTGTTGCCGCTTTTGGCATTTTTACTACCACTTAAATATTTGTCTTTAAAACTCAAAATCTCGTCGCTGTTGACGGGCTCTTCGCACACCGAGGCGCGCGCGCCGTCGATATCGCCCAGTACCGAACAGTTGATTTCCCGCAGATGGGGAACGGCGCGTTCGACCAGTACGCGAGACGCAAAATCAAACGCGGTGTCCAACGCAACAGTCAGTTTCTCGCGTGAGTCGGCAAGCGAAATGCCCACGGAAGAGCCAAGGTTAATGGGCTTGACAATAACGGGATAACCGAATGCGGTTTCAATTTCCGTCAATACGGCTTCGCTGTTGAGCGCGTAGTGTTTCCCCGTATACGCAAGGGCCGGTAACACGGGAATGCCCGCGTCCTTGAGTGCGGATTTCATCAAGTATTTATCCATTCCCACTGCCGAAGAGGTGACGTCACACGCGGCATACGGAACACCAAGCAACTCCAAATATCCTATCAACGTGCCGTCTTCTACGTTGGTACCGTGAACGGCGGGGAGCACCACGTCAAACGTGCCCACCACGTTGTTGCCGAAACGCTTGGCAGGATGGCGCACCATATCCACACCGTGTTCGCCTTTTACCAGCAATACGCGGGTGGCGTTGGCAAGGCAGGCTTTCATATCGCGGTAGGACTCGATCTTGCCCATATGTTCGCCCGTGTAAAAAACGTTGTCCTTGGAAAGATACAGCGGTATCACGTCATATTTATCGCGGTTCAGTGCGCAAAAGGCCTGAATACCCGTAATGATGGAAACCTCGTGTTCCACACTGTGTCCACCGAACAAAACGGCAACTCTTGTTTTCATTGTGCATAACCACCTTTAAAAGTTATCGGGCAAATCGTTTTCCAACAGTACAATGCGGCCGTTTGGTGCCGCGATGGTATTCAGCAGTGCCAGTCCTTCTTGCAGGGTAGCAACTACGTGTAATTGCTCTTCGTTGAAGCCGGCAGACAACAGACCGCGTTTGAGAGGCGGCGCTTGCTTGAGACCGACCAGTATCGCAATGTCGCACTTGTCGGCGGCATAGGCACCCAGTTCTTCGTTCAATGCGTCACCGCGTTCACCGAGTTCCACCATACCGGGAGTAACCAACACGCGTTGGGTATCGAACTTACTTAATACGTCAAGCGCACTGCGGAAACCCGCGGGGTTGGAGTTGTACGCGTCGTCGATAAAGCCATTGGGGAGCAACTGTAGGCGATGTTCAATGGGCTTCAAGCGGCGCACGGGATAGGTGAGTTCTGCAAGCGGAATACCCAGTGAGACTGCCACCGCAATGCAACCGGCCAAGTTTTGAATGGTATGTGCGCCCAGCAAATGGGTAACAAAGGTTTGTGTTTCGTCTCCCGCTGTTACCGTAAAGGTGGTGCCGTTGTTGCTCACCTGCACATCGGTTACCGTTACATCGCCCACCGTTAACCCGTAGGTTGTTACGGGGCAAAGGGGAGCTTTTTCGGCAAGGCGGTTACGGATGAAGGTATTGTCGCTGTTGGCAAACAAACGACCCTGTGGGGGAAGGGCATCTGCCAACTCAAATTTGGTGGCCACAATGTTGTCCACTGTCTTAAAGGTTTCCAGGTGTTGTTCGCCGATAGAGGTAATCACGCCGTACGTGGGAGAAACCAGATCGCATATCTCGCGAATGTCACCGCAGTTCTTGGCACCCATCTCGGCAATGAATATCTCGTGCGAAGGTTGCAAGCGTTCACGGATGGTACGCACAACCCCCATCGTGGTGTTGTAACTTTCGGGAGTCATCAATACGTTGTAACGTACCGAAAGCAAGGCTTGCAAACACGTTTTGGTGCTGGTTTTGCCGTAACTGCCCGTTACACCGATAACCGTAAGATGGGGCATAGAATTCAAACGGCGTTTGGCATCGCGCACGTATCCGTTTGCGATGGCTTTTTCAAGTGGCGCATTGGCGGTGTTGGCAATAAACGTCCATACCCATACCGCGAGGGATAAGGCCGCCGTTACCCCCACGCATTGCGCGGGAGAAAGGAAAAAGCACGCGGCACAAACGGCAGAAAACAATACATATTGTGTGGCCAACAGACGCTTCACACGTGCGGTGAACACCAGTGGCTTTTTGGCTTTTTTCGGTATGTTAAGCAGCGCGGTTGCAAGGAAAATGACCGCGCTTGCCATTTGACACCACCGTTCGGGAAGATAGAGAGCCGGCAAGCAAAGGGCCGGCAACAGCGTGCGCACCGAAACCAAGCGGTTGTCGTTTTCCTTGCACCATGTCCAAAAGCGTTCGTTGCGGTAGGAGTTGAGTTGCAACATATGCGTGTAATACAACGATTGCACGATGTGGCAAATGAGCGCGGTAACGAGCACCGCAAGGCGAAGAATGTAAGGTTCCATAACTTACTCCTTAATGAATGCATCAAGAATACGGGCGCATCGGGCAAAACATTCGGCAAAGGCCCAATGGCCGCCTTCCAACACGGCCAGACCCGCATCGGGGATAAGCCGTTCCATCGTTTGCCCGTCGCGAAGCGGTGTGGCGGTGTCGTTTTTCCCCCAAATGAGCAAGGTAGAAGCGTTGATTTTTGAAAGCAAGG
>JAZULW010000104.1:0-23455 GCA_045603285.1 Acutalibacteraceae bacterium
AATATGACGATCACTCTTGTGAAAACCACTTTGGCTATCACTTCGGTACCTGCCGTTATTGTGACTTTTATGCCCGGTGCTATTGCAATTTCGGTGATCGCGGTTGTTGCCTTTGGTGTTGTAAAACTTCTTTTGGGTAGGTGATCATATGGGTGTTCAAGGCTTTTTCGAGTTATTCTTCGGTTTTATCCGTAATATCTTCGGTACGTTGAATCAATACAAGTTGTATGCTTTTGGCGCCGAAGTTTCTATTGTCGCAATCATTTTTGCGTTGATTGTGACAAGTATGGTCATTAGTATCTTTTGGAAAGGGGCGAAAGGATAATGGTTGTTTTGCCGTGCTTGGAGTTTTTCTTTGCAGTACCTACGTATTGTACTTATGCATTTTTACTCCTTTTCGCGTTCGGTTTGTTGTTTAAGGTGGTGCGTAGATCGTGAATATGCAAGTGGTCTTGTTGTTTGGGATTCTCGCCATTCTTTGTCTTGGATTTTTTGTAAGAGGTGAATAAAGTATGGATACAATCATTAACGCATTACGGCAAGTTCTCGGTGAACCTAATTTTTATATCACGAACGGTAGTTATAGTGGCTCTTGGGATTATGGTGCAATGATCGAATATATGGTCGGTGCCTTGGTTCTTTTGGTCGTTATTTCGTCTGTTTTTCGTTTCATAACGAAGTTGATCAAATAAGTTTATCGGCAGTTTTACTGCCGATAAACGAAAAAAGAAAGGGGAAGAAAAGGTATGATTCGAATTTATTTTGGTAGTCCGGGTGCAGGTAAAACAACGCAGATCTGTAAAAACATCAAGCAGTTAAAGAAAATACGTTTGTATGATGATTTTTACTGTAACGTTGAAACGAAGTTCGATAACGTGCATTTTATCAATTCTTCATTGCTGAAACAGTTGGGAGAATGGACACCGCGGGAAAATTCTTACTTTGCCATTGATGAGGCTGGTATTGAATACAATAACCGCAAGTTTAAAACCTTGTCACAGTCTACCATTGAATGGTTCAAGTTGCACCGTCATTACAAAGTAGATGTCGATGTGTTTTCCCAATCGTGGGAAGATATGGACGTCACTATTCGTCGCCTTGCAGGTCAACTGTGGTATATGCGTGGATTTGGCCGTAAATACGGTTTTACCATTCTTCGTCGTGTATATAAGACTTGTATGGTTGATGAAACTACACATCAAATTATTGACGGTTATCGAATGGAAAAAGGTATATGGATACTGCTCCAACCTCTTCGCTTGCTCGGTCTTGGTTTCTTCCTCCCGCAACTTTATGGATGGAAACTGACAATCCGCCTCCCGTACTACAAATATTTTGACACTTACAGCAAACCGCAAACTTCCGTTTACCCACCGTACCCACCCGACGAACCACAGCAACCCTCTTCCTCTATTGGCAAACCCCTTGCCACGGTCCGTGGGTTAGGAGCTCGGCTCCGGCTAAAATGCCTTGTAGCCATAAAGACGTTGACCGACCCCTTGCGGTCGTTCGCGAGAGCGAAAAAACCATAACTAAATATTATATATTATTAAATATATATATTTAAACTTGACTATTCCTCAAATTCCACACAAAAAGAGTGTGTGATTTCTTAAAAATTTGGGTAGGGGACACGATATGGAAAAAGATTGTTTACACCTTTTTTCACGTGTTGTTGTTTCCGGTGATAGGGTAGAGGTATACAACTACTCTACCCCCATACGGTCGGGATATGAGAGAAATTTTGAAATAGTACGGAAACCGATAGAGGATAGAGAGAGCGCAAAACGTTTGGATAACATATTGAGAGCGAGACAGACCGCCCGACGTGTTATATGGTCGAATATGACACCGAAAACAAAATTCGTGACTTTAACTTATGCCAAAACGCAGTTGGATTATAAACGGGTAAAGCGCGATATTACAACCTTTGTGCAAAGCCTTCGCCGCGCCGGTTATGATTGCCCGTATTTCTACGTAATGGAGCACCAAAAGGCAAGAGGGGAGAAAGAGGGTAACAAAGGCTCTTTGCACGTTCATATGCTTATTTTTAACGATGAAAAGTTACCGCTTGAATTGTTAAACAAAGCGTGGAAACACGGTATAGCTGATATTACGATGGTGCGTGGCAAGAAAGATCCTTTGAATGGGAGCGTTCGTGACGTTGGCGCGTATGTGTGTAAGTACATTACTGAGCAAGGCTCTGCGGAATTTGGTAATCATTTTTACGGTTGCTCCAAAGGGTTAAAGCGTCCAACGGTGGAACGGTTTTATACAGAGGGTCTTTCGGATACGACGTTTTTGCACCCGAGTGACGTGCTTTCCGCGCTTGATGTTTCATTTCATCAAACCGTTGTTCACGATTTTACTACAACGGAACATTTTGAAAGAGAATATCACAATATGACTGTGGACTATTATCAAGGAACGTGGAAAGGTGGGAATATCATTGAGCAGAACGCTGACGTATAAACGACGTTACGAGTTATTGCAACAAATGTTGTTTGAATATGGTATTCGTCAACTTTCCCGTTATGAGAATGACGTTATCCAATTAGCAAATAACGTGACGTATCGAAAGGCAGATCCGTTGGATCATCTCGAAATGATAATGGCGCAAACTCGTCTTGGTACTGCCGAGAAGATGTTCAGTGACTTGCAGATCGTTCTTGAAATTTCCCGTGGTGGGTGATATAATCATCTTACCGGAACTCATGTAACAACTATACAAAATGAAAATTTTGTATAGTTGAGGGAGGGGGCTAACATCGAATATAGAAGTTTTGGTACGTATCGGGCTTTATAAATGGCATCGTCGTCCTTTGTCTTGCAGGTTAAACTTTTCTTTTAACCGGTTCTGCATTGTGTATGTAACGGTGCTTTTATTAATTGGTATATAATTGGTATATGTTTTATTGATATCTGTTTTTTAATATTCACTATTTACAATCATCATAAAATCGGTATTTTGTTTGATGTGTTAATAAAATTTTTTCCTTTTAATTTTTTTCAAACATATGGTAGGTATTGTTTCTTAATTTATTTTTAAAATAGAATTTTGCCGGTGTAAGGTTTGCGCGGATAATCCACATTTTTACCACGGGGTTGCGTATTCGTCGTATTCCCTTACACTTTCTCTTGATCCCTGTATTTGTCTTAAGGCTATCCGTTTGCCAAATGTAAAAAATAGTTGGTTTGCTGCAAATAATGCTGGAAATTGTTTGTGAAACATGTTTCACGGAGGTGAGTGCATGAAAAAAGAATATATGATGCAATGCCCGCCTATTCTAAAGGAATATTTGGGATATGCAGAAACCATTCGTGGACGTTCCTCTTCTACCGTCGATGAATATTTTATTGATATTCGCACGTTTTTGCGTTTTTTGAAGCAACTGAGGGGACTTGTCCCCCCTACCCTTCCGGAAAATGAGATCGCAATTGACGATATCACGGTTGAGCTATTGCGCTCAGTCACGTTAACGGATGCGTACGAATATATGAATTATTTGCGTAACGAACGTAGCAATTCGAATAAAACGCGTGCACGCAAGACCAGTTCGTTGCGTATGTTTTTTAAATATTTATCGGATTACGCACACAAACTGGACCAAAACCCTTTACAGAATCTCGATACTCCCAAATTAAAAAAATCACTTCCAAAATATTTAACATTAGAACAATCTATGGAATTGCTTACCAATGTAAGCGGCGAATTTGCCGAACGAGATTATTGTATGCTCGTCTTGTTTTTGAATTGCGGATTGCGCCGTGCCGAGTTAGTTGGTATTAACTTGACTGACATCTCACGCAGTGAACGAACGTTGCGTATTCGCGGAAAAGGTAACAAAGAACGCCTGTTATATTTAAATGATGCGTGCATACAAGCCATAGAGCAATATTTAAAAGTTCGCCCCGTAGATGGCGTCAAAGATAAAAATGCATTGTTTTTGAGCCGTTTAAAGAGCCGTATTTCCACACAGGGCGTGCATTATGTTGTCAAAAACTATTTAAAACAAGTCGACGGTGCCGAAACAATGACTACTCACAAATTGCGGCATACGGCTGCTACGCTGATGTATCAACATGGCGGTGTAGATTTACGTGTGTTGCAAAATATTCTCGGCCATGAAAGTTTAGGCACAACCGAAATCTACACCCATCTCTCGAATAAACAACTGGAAGAAGCTTCCAATAGCAATCCGCTTTCACAAGTAAAACTTGAAAAGAAAAGCAAACACATCTCTGAAGAATAAAGACAAACACCCTCCACCAAACGGTCGGAGGGTGTTTCGTTTAGGAAACTTTTAATTGTAAGCGGAATTTATCAGAGATCATCGCAATAAATTCGGAGTTGGTAGGTTTTCCGCGCGATGTGTGAATGGTATATCCAAAATAAGAATTAAGAACATCCACGTCACCGCGGTCCCAAGCAACTTCAATTGCGTGGCGAATAGCGCGTTCCACACGTGAAGAGGTTGTTGCGTGCTTTTTTGCTACTGCCGGATACAAGCGCTTCGTAATGGAGTTGATAATCTCTTCATCCTCAATTGCCATAAGAATTGAATCACGAAGGTATTGGTATCCTTTAATATGTGCCGGAACACCGATTTGGTGAATAATTTCCGTTACACGCATTTCCAAGGTTTTGTTAAACTCTTTGTCGACAATTCCTCGGTTGTTTTGCCGAGATGAATCGGTGATATCCTTGCTTGAAAAAGATAAAATCCGAATGGCCATTTCATCCGCATCAAAGGGTTTTAAAAAGTAATAGTCCGCCCCTGCTTGCATGGCTTCGCGCTCTAAATTGGAATTGTCAAAACCCGACATGACCATAAACAACGGTTTTGGTGTTGTGTTTAAAGCGTTTATCGCGTTCATTACACCGATAGCATCTAATCTCGGTAAAAAGAAATCCATAATTACAACGTCCGGTTTCGTATGTTCGATACGATCCACAATTGCTTTTCCGTCTTTTTCGATCATTTCAACTTCCAAACCGCGCATTTTCATGCGATTGGCACACGGTATCCCAAAACTCTCGCTGTTATCCGCCAATAGGACTTTCACTTTCTTTTCCAACTTACAAAAACCTCCGAAATATTTTTACCGGCAACATTAGATTACCATATTCGTGAAGTCATTTCAATAGCAAAAGTGCAAACAGTTCATTTTTGTAGAGAGTGACAAGGAGCGGTTGGAAAAATTAGCAAAAATGGCAAATTTTCACAAACTATAGTGATGAAAAATGTCGAATCACGGAAAGTGGAATATGTGGCCAATGTGGGGTAAAATTAGGTCCGGTTTATCGTGTGAGGCGGCCAAAATTTCCGGTGTCGTTTCACCACTCATTACCAAAATGCTAAGTACGCCCGCGTTTAATCCGCTTTTAATGTCGGTATAGATACGGTCGCCGATAACCGCAGTTTCCTCCGGTGAAACATTGTACTTTTGCATGGCTAATTCAATCATTAACGGCGAAGGTTTCCCAATCACAAGTGGTCGTTTGTTGGTGGCGTTGTATATCATTTCGCACACACTGCCACAGTCGGGAACACTGCCGAATTCCGTGGGACAAACCAAATCGGGATTGGTGGCGATATACGGAATATCACGTGTGGATAAGGCACGGCAAACCTGTTCCAGTTTGTCAAACGTTAATTCTGTATCAAAACCCATTACGATGCAGTCTGCCTCGTCGGCTGTGGATACAATGGTAAATCCTTCGCGTTGCAATTCTTCCTTAAAAGAACGAGTACCGCACACAAACAAACGGGCACCTTCGTGATGGTGATGCAAATAATAGGCGGTAGCTTGTGACGAGGTTAAAAAATCCTCTTCGCAAGAAGAAATTCCTAAACACTCCAGCTTTTCTACGTACGCCGATACACTTTTGGAGGAGTTGTTGGTAATAAACAAGTAGCGTTTTCCTTGCTCACGTATAGCGTTTAAAAATGAGGGGGTATATTTAAACAAACGATCACCTAAATACAGCGTGCCGTCCATATCAAGCAAAAACAATCGTATATTTTTCAATTGTTCCATTACGTTCGTATCCTTTTCTTTTCCATTATCTTGTGGAAAGTTTGTTAATTACGAAGTAGATATTCTTCTGCAAAATGTGCCGCTACAGCGCCGTCTGCCGCCGCTGTTACCACTTGCCGCAATGACTTGGTGCGAACATCACCAACCGCATATACACCGTCGATATTCGTCTTGGTTGTTTCGTCGGCAACAATGTAACCGTGTTCGTCAAGCCATACCGAGCCGTTTAAAAACGCAGTGGTTGGTTGACGGCCAATGCTGACAAAAATACCGTCACACAACAGGTCTTGTTTTTCGCCTGTATTTACGTTTTCGATGATTGCACCCGTTATGCGGTTATCCACCGAAAAATTTGTGATACGACTGTTCCATACCATTTCCACGTTTTCCGCTTGAAGTAACGGCTCGTGATAGATTTTGGTAGCGCGTAACGTATCACGGCGATGTATCATGTACACTTTTTTGGCTAAACGCGAGAGGTAGAGCGCATCTGATGCCGCGGAATTACCGCCGCCCACGACCGCTACGGTTTTGTCTTTGTAAAAGCGACCATCACAATGGGCGCAGTAATGAATGCCTTTGCCGACAAGTGCCTCTTCCCCTTCAATATCCAGTTTGCGTGGGTCGGCGCCCGTGGCGATGACCACCGTTTTGGCAAAAAAGGTTCCGATTGTGGTTTCCACACGTTTTATTACGTTATTAAAACAGACGGAAAGAACCTCGGTGTATTCGGTTTTGGCACCAAAACGTTCGGCACCTTGTTGCATCTGTATAGCGAGGGTAAACCCGTCAATCCCTTCGTGAAAACCGGGATAATTATCAATGTCGCCCGTCAACGCCATTTGACCGCCAACCGACATTTTTTCAACAACAAGTGTATCGAGTCCCGCGCGGGCAGCATACAAGGCCGCTGTATATCCGGCAGGGCCTCCGCCAATGATCAGCATATCGTACAGGTGTTCCATCATAAAACCTCCATTTCAAAAGTATTGTACCATATTGAAGCGGTAGATATCAAGAAAAAGCATCCCGATTATTAATTTCGGGATGCTTTTCTTTAGGAAGCGGCTTTCAATTGTTTATTTGCCACGTTTTGTGCCACAGCCAACATATTCTCCGCAAAGATGGCGTAGCCCTTGGTGGGATCGTTAACAAGCACGTGGGTGACGGCACCGATGAGTTTGCCGTTTTGTACGATGGGACTGCCCGACATTCCTTGAACGATACCACCGGTTATCTTCAACAGTTCTGCATCCGTCACCTCAATCAACATATTGCGTGTAATGGAATTGTCTTTATAATTGACGTTTTTAATGCGGACGGTATACCACTGTGGCTGTGTTCCATTTAAAGTGGTGAGGATGTGCGCCTCTCCTTCTTTTATTTCTTGTTTGAGTGCCACGGGATAGGTATCCCCTATTGTATCCATTGTCATTCGTCCGTAAACGCCCGCTTCGTTATTGCTATCCAGTGTTGCTAAACGACCTTTTTCAAACCCGCCACGCAGTTCGCCCGGCGACCCTGCCGAACTTTTGGCTACACTGTAAATACGCGCGGGCACGATTTCGCCCCCGGAAATGGGGATAATTTCGCCTGTATCCACGTCGCATATCGGATGGCCGAGTCCCGCTAAAACGCCCAATTTGGCATCATAAAACGTCACAGTGCCGATACCGGCGGAACTATCCCGCACCCATAAGCCGGCTTTGTATTTCTTTTCATTTTTTGAAAACACGGGTTGCAACATAACGGTGGATACAATGTTATTGCGTGAAAATTCAATTTTCAAGGGTTTTCCGCCTGAATTTTCCACCAATGAGGCAACTTCCTTGTTGGTAAACACCTCTTTCCCGTTGATGGAAAGAATGAGATCCCCCGTTTTTAGTCCGCACTCTTTGGAAGGGCAATGTTTCCCTTTTTCGGTAACAACCTCTGAAAGAGAAACAATGAGCACACCATCGGTATACAATTTAATGCCAAACGGTGTTCCGCCGATGGTGACGACCGAGGCGTCGACAACGCTTACTGTCACCTCTTTTACGGGGAAAATACCGCACCAACGTAATGTGGAACGGTATTCCCCCGATGTATCGGAAGAAACACTTTTTACCTTTCCGTCTTTTCCGTAACGTTGTGATTCAATCCACGTTGCAATATGCAATTCCTCCCCCTTTTCCACTTTATAGGAATCAGGAAGTTTAAGGTTCCAATAGCAAACTACCGTTAAAACAACAGCACAAGAGATTGCTAAGAAGGCACACAACCATTTCCAAATTTTTTTCATAACCATTCTCCGTTTTTTGTTTGTTACTATTAGCGTTTCATTTTGAAAGGCATTTATTGATAGGAAATCAAACCGAAATTGTTGCGGTTTTACAGAGAAGGAAAGTGTTGCAATTTTACAAAAAATATGGTAAAATGAAACAAGACAAAAACCGAAGAGGAGTTGTTGTTATGATTACCGGTAACTTGAAAGATTTATCCGTTTTATCCAAACTCGGCGGTAACTTTACTGCTGCGGTGGAGTATTTGAAAAATTTGGATGTTGCTGCGTTGGAACCCAAACGATACGATGTTGACGGAAACAATGTATATGCCATTTTTTGCGAACTTGCATTGCATGACCCCGCAGAATTGCCGTTTGAAGTGCACGGACGTTACGCTGATATTCAATTGGTAATTGAAGGTTGCGAAGGTATGTGGCAAGTGCCTGTTTCAGAGGAATTGCCCGTCCGCACACCGTATGATGCCACCAAAGATATCGGTTTTTACAACGACCCCGCTTGCTATAATAAAGTGTACCTTTCGTCAGGCGAATTTGCCGTCTTCTTCCCTGAAGATGCCCACAAACCTTGTTGTGCAACAGAGGGATGCACACAATCCCGCAAATTGCTTGTGAAGGTCCTTTTAGAGTAACACACAAAGCCACGGATGATTTTTCATCTGTGGCTTTACAAATGGCTTTACAGAACTGATCGTTTGTGATATACTGCTTATTCAGAGGTGATCTCCCGTGAGTGCTTCCAAAGCAAAAATTGATTTAACCATTAAATTGAATAAGAACACGTGTTATTTTATGAAAACGGGCAAATGTTCGTTAAACGTGGTGGATTCATTTTCAATTTCGAGCTCGGTTAAAGTGGCAACCAACGATTTGTTGTATTGTCCCAAGCTATACAAAGCAATGTGTACGAAAAAAGAACAGATGCGTCCCATCACGGTTGCGCTGTGCGAATGTGACCATGGCGAAGTGCTTTCGGGGCATCAACGCGCCTGTATCGCCAGCCAGCGGTCTCTTCCCTTGCCTGTGCGTGCTTCTGCCGAGGATATTCGCCCCACTTGTTCTGTTTGCGGTGGTCAAATAACTTTCGATAAAGTTGCAAATGACAGTGGCGCTCGTATTGTGACCGTGAACGCAGTGGCAATTCGCGGTTCCAAAGACGGGGACAGCGAAATCACCGAAGAGTAAATTGTATACAAAAAAGGCCGTGCGTTGCACGGCCTTTTTCTTATTGTTTCGGAACAAACAGACGGGTTTGGAAAATCTCGGGGATTTCGCGGCCTTCCATCATGGCTTTGAACTGTTCGCCGTCCATCTTCTCATGTTCAATCAAATATTCTGAAACGGTATCCAATTTTTCGCGATGTTCGCACAAAATCGCGGTTGCTTTTTGGTAAGCGTCGGTGATGATGTCTTTCATTTCTTGGTCGATAAGCGAAGCCACATCCTCGGAATAGTTACGCGTATGGCCGAAATCACGGCCCAAAAACACTTCGTTGGAGTCGGATGCACCAAACACAACCGGACCTAGTTTTTGGCTCATACCATATTTGGTAACCATCTTGCGTGCCGTTTCGGTGCAGCGTTCCAAGTCGTTGGAGGCGCCGGTGGAAACATCAGCAAATACAATTTCCTCCGCTACACGGCCACCCAGCAGAACTTGCAATTCTTCCAACATCTTGTTTTTGGTTAAATGTTGGTGATCATTTTGCGGCAAATTCATCGTAAAACCGGCCGCCATACCGCGCGGAATGACCGAGATAAGATGCACAGGGTCTTGCGTGGGGCAGAAATACGAAACAATGGCATGGCCCGCTTCGTGGAACGCAGTAATACGCTTATCCCGTTCGGTAATTACATGGCTCTTCTTTTCGGTGCCCATAATAACTTTCAAGGTAGCATCTTCGATTTCGGGCATCGTAATGGAATGGAGGGAACGGCGCGCCGCCAACAAAGCGGATTCGTTAAGCAAATTTTCCAAATCGGCGCCTGTGAAGCCGACCGTCGATTTCGCAATGACAGCCAGATCAACATCGGGACCGAGAGGTTTGCCTTTTGCGTGGACACGTAAAATCTCCTCACGGCCCTTTACGTCGGGATAATTGACCACGACGCGGCGGTCAAACCGGCCGGGACGCATCAAGGCGGGATCCAAAATATCAGGACGGTTGGTGGCGGCGATCATAATGACGCCCTCGTTAGGGCCAAAGCCGTCCATTTCAACTAATAATTGGTTAAGGGTTTGTTCACGCTCGTCATGACCGCCGCCCAGGCCTGCGCCGCGTTGACGACCGACGGCATCAATTTCGTCGATAAAAATGATACACGGCGAATTCTTTTTGGCTTGTTGAAACAAATCTCTCACGCGCGAAGCGCCCACACCGACATACATTTCCACAAAATCGGAACCGGAAATGGAGAAAAACGGAACGCCCGCCTCCCCTGCTACTGCACGTGCTAATAAGGTTTTACCCGTTCCGGGAGGGCCGACAAGCAAAATGCCTTTCGGCACACGTGCGCCCAATTCACGGAACTTTTTGGGAGAACGCAAAAATTCAACCACTTCTTGCAATTCTTCTTTTTCTTCATCAGCACCGGCTACGTCAGCAAACGTGGTTTTGCGTTTGCTTTCTTCCGGTTGCTTGACAGGAGCTTTGCCAAACCCCATCATTTTTCCGCCGTCCATACCGCCCAAAGAACGGCGCATCATTACCCACATAAGGACAAAAAAGCCAACCATCAATACCGAGGGCAGCATGCTGATCCACGGAATTTCGGTGGTACGAATAGGATTGTATTCGTCAACGTATTCACGGTACGGCTCAACGTGTTCCAAAAACAGTCCAACATCGGGAACGGTAAAGGTAATCACATCTTTATCGTTAATTTTTCCGTCTTTGTTTATGTCATCACGGTATTCGTCTTTGAGCAAAAGGCTCAACGCACCGGTACGAATATCGAGGTCCATACGTTCTACTTTTTGATCTTTAAACAAAGATACGTAATACGAGTAGACGGGGGTTTCGTCCTTCTTCGTACCGGAAAGGAAGGTCCACAATAAAATGAGAACAACAAGCGGAATACCAATAAACACACCGATGTTGCGAATCAGTTTACGGGGAGAATGATGATTATCCATTGGTTAAACTCCTTTTGCAAAGCGATTATCAATTGTAAATTTCAGGTTTGAGAATTCCAACAAACGGTATATTGCGATATTTTTCGGCATAATCCAAGCCGTAACCCACAATGAATTTATCCGGAACGGAAGCACCGATATAATCCGCTTTAATATCCACACGGCGGCGTTCGGGTTTATCCAAAAACGTGCACAACCGAACACTGGCAGGGTTCCGCGCCGATAGATTTTTCAGCAAAAACGATAACGTTACACCGGAATCCAAAATATCTTCCACAACCAAGAGGTCTTTTCCTTCCAAAGAGGCATCCAAATCTTTCAAAATACGCACTTCACCGGTAGTCGAGGTACCGTTTCCGTAACTGGAAACAGATAAAAAGTCGATTGAACAAGGAATCGTTATCTCGCGCATCAAATCAGCCATAAAGATAAGAGAACCCTTTAATACGCTTACCAATAATAGGTTTTTACCTTTATAATCTTCACTAATTTGTTTGCCCATCTTTTTCACGATGTCGGCAATTTGTTCCTCTGTCAATAAGGTTTCCGCAATGTCATCAAAAATCGTTGCCATTTTTTACTCCTTATCTTTTTCCAAAAGCATCACGCGTTGCGTTGCTTCGGTGATCTTTACACGTTCATCACAACCGTGATCGCTGACCAAAACGATACCGTTTTGGTCACATAACACGGGGATTTGTGCACGTTTTTCAGGCAAAACTGCCGCTTCATTGAATAATTTTTTTAAAGTTTTGGTACATCCGCGACCCGATGGGCGAAAGAAATCTCCCTCCAAGCGGCTTCGTAAAGTGAGAACGCCCTTTATCATATCATAATCGCACGCATTTTTAAACAAATATTTGTAAATGTTTAGTTTTTGTTCATATTCTTGCATCGAAATGACCGATAAACGATATCTCCTTGAAAAAAAAGACACGGTTTGTCCAATACTCAGGTGAATGGGAAACGGAGTTTGTTCTTCGGGTGGAAGAACATAGAAATAGTCGCCCAGTGCCTTAAACTGATGATTGGCGGGCAAAGAAATGCAGCCCCCCTCATTTAAACAACGTTGCATTTCACGGAGGTGATAGTCATCCGTTGATAAGGCAAACAATTTGGCGCATTTTTCTAACACCAATAGTTGTAAAAACGAGTGTTGGTTTAACAACTGGGTTCGATGAAACTTTCCCGTTTCTTCGTTTTGTATCGTTTTGAACAAGCGTTCTGTTTGAATTTCCAAAAACGCATCCGCTTGTTGCGCATGGGTCATCAAACGAGTGAGTGATTGAATAATTGAGGGGTTAACTTTTTCGAGTTCAGGCAACACACGGTGACGTATGCGGTTGCGGGCATAGGTAGTATCGGTGTTGGTTGAGTCTATCACATACTCCAAATTGTTTTCGTGACAATAGGTTTCAATTTCCTCACGCGTGCAGGTAAGCATCGGACGTAAAAGGACATCGCGTTTGACGGAAATCCCTTTTAACCCCTTGATACCGCAACCGCGACACAGATGCAACAGTAAGGTTTCCGCGTTATCATTCGCTGTGTGAGCCGTAACAATGTAAGCGTTTTTAAAAGCGGCGGCGGCATTGGACAAGGCATCGTAACGAACCTCGCGCCCCGTTTCTTCAAGTCCTTTCCCCTTTTCACCGGCTATGGCGGCAACGTCATATGTATATAATTGAAAAGGGACGTCAAATTGTTTACAAAACGTTTCCGCAAAAAGACGGTCGCGGGCAGATTCTTCTCCCCGTAACCCATGGTCGACATGAACGGCAATAATATCGGCTATTTTAAAATCGGTTTTCAGCGAAAGTAACACATGTAATAGGGTAACGGAATCAGCACCACCGGAAAACCCTACCACAAGCGTTTCTCCGCCCGTAAGAACGGGGCGAAGAACTTCACAAACCTTTTCTTTTACGTTGTTCATAAAAAGCGTTATCCTTCGTTGTGATGAAGTTCTAACGAGGAGAATTGTGTAAATTCGCCTTGGAAAGCCAGTTTAACCGTTCCGAGTTCCCCGTGACGGTTTTTGGAAACAATAACTTCTGATGTGCCTGTTTCCACAGCGGTGGGATCTGCTTTTTCATTTTTATAATACTCTTCGCGGTACAGAAACAACACTTGGTCGGCATCCTGCTCAATAGAACCGGATTCACGCAAGTCGGCCAAAGCGGGGCGATGATTGGTTTGTTTTTCTGTTCCACGGGCTAGCTGTGCGCACACCATCACCGGAATGTTTAGTTCTTTTGCCATAATTTTTAGGCTACGGGTGATTTCGGAAACCTCTTGCACACGGTTGTCAGTCTTTTTGGCGGAATGCATCAACTGCAAATAGTCAATGACGACAAAACCAACGTCTTGTAAACGTCGTAACCGTGCTTTCATTTCCGGAACGGTAATGCTTGCCGTATCATCCAAATAAATGGGGGCTTTGCACAAAGTGCTGGAAGCGTAGGCCATTCTCCCCCATTCGTCGGGAGTGAGATTTCCTGTGCGCAACTTTTTGGACGACACACGCGCTTCGGAAGAGAGAAAACGGTTAACCATTTGCTCGCGTGACATTTCCAAGTTAAAAACAGCCACGCAACGGTTTTGCAAAACGGCCACATTTCGCGCAATATTTAATGCAAAGCTGGTTTTACCCATACCGGGACGCGCGCCGACAATAATCAGGTCGGAACGGTTAAGACCGGTGGTGATCTCGTCCAAAGCGCTGATACCCGTCGGAATACCAACGTACAAGTCGCGTTCTTCGGAATTGAGTTTATTATACATATCGTAGTTGGAGGCAATCACATCTTGAATCGGTACCAATCCGCCTTGATGGCGATCTTGACGGATATCGTAAATTTTTTGCTCGGCCGAATCCAATAACAAGGAGGCATCCGTGGAGGGGTCCATAGCATCGCTTGTAATCTCTCTGGAAGCCTGAATCAATGCCCGAACATCGTATTTTTCGCGCACGATACGGGCGTAATTCTCAATGTTCGCAATGGACGGCACAATTTGAGCCAATTTCAGAAGGTAGTTTTTCCCTTCTTCGCCCGAGAAAAAGCGTTCCGTTTTGAGCGATTCCAACACCGTAACAAAATCGATTACACGCGATTCAATTAATTTTGAGAGCATAATACCGTATATTGCTTGATGTTCAGGCAAATAGAAGTGTTCCGGGCGCAATTTATCGGCAACTTGGTTAATACTGTCTGCTTCCATCAAAATGGCGCCCAGCACGGCTTGTTCTGCTTCCAAACTGTACGGCATATTTAATTCATCAAAAGTGGTAACACGATCGGCCATAATAACAGGTCCCCTTGTTTTCTTTTTCCGTTTTTATTCGCAAACCATTACGGTGATTTTGCAAGTAACTCCCTGATTGAATTTTAGTTCCGCTTCGTAAGAACCAAACGCCTTTGCATCTGCCATCGAAATTTTGCGTTTATCAATGGTAACACCAAATTGTTTATTCAAAGCATCCGCCACTTCTTTGGTGGTAACGGAGCCAAACAATTTTCCGTTTTGACCGGCTCTGGCTGTCACTTTTACGGTTTTACCGGACAAGGCTTTCGCAGTAGCTTCCGCCTCATCTTTTTCCACCTTTTTGTGGTATTGTTGTGCGGCTTCTTTGTTTTTTAGATCATTCATTGCCTGAGAATCAGCTTCAATCGCTAGTCCTTTCGGCAATAAAAAGTTGCGTGCGTAGCCGTCAGAAACTTGTACCAATTGGCCTTTTTTCCCTTGGCCTTTTACATCTTGCTTTAAAATAACTTTCATAGAGAGTACCTTCTTTCCAAAATTGCAGTTTAGGATTTTGAACGTGAAACATCACTTAAATGTGAGTCAATTGCTTTTTTTAGGTAGACTTGCGCATTGGCAATGTCCAGATCTTTTAAGAATGTGGCGGCCATGGTTTGATGACCTCCTCCGCCAAGCATTTCCATAATCAATTGAACGTTTAAAGCGCCGTATGAACGTGCCGAAATGTGCACTCCCCCGTTATCGGAAAACATTGCAAAGGAGGCATCTACTCCGCGTACGGACAATAATTCATCTGCCGCCTGTGCGGAAGCCACACGCATTTCGCTGCCACTGCCTTCTCCGTACGCAATAGCTGTATTGCGATACCATTCGGCCGTGGAAATGATTTCCGCTTTTCGTTGATAAAGCGAAATGTTTTCAGAAAATAATCGTTTGACCTCTACCGTATCGGCGCCCAGCTTGCGCAAGAAAGCGGCGGCTTCAAAGGTGCGCACACCGGCCTTCATGATAAAATTGCGCGTATCCAACATAATCCCGGCCAACAAAGCTTCCGCTTCGCGTTTGGATACGGATGCAGACGGAATGTGTTGTATGAGTTCCGCCACCATTTCCGAGGCCGAGCTGGAATACGGTTCGTGATAGAAAATGACGGCATCTTCAATATGATCCACCATTTTACGATGGTGGTCAATGACAACGGCGGAAGTGGCTTGTACATAAAGATCCGGAATATCCAACATGGAAGCACTGTGCGTATCGGTAATGATAAGCAGTGTTTCGGGAGTCATTCGCCGGAGCGCTTCTTCTTTTTCCACAAACAAATCGTGTTTGGAAAAGCGAGAGATCAATTCGCCTGCAAGCGTCGTAGCGGGGTCATATGCCACAAAAGCAATTTTCCCTAAACTGCGAAATGCGGCCGCTAATGCAACGGCAGATCCAAGGCAGTCCAAATCCGAATAGCGATGACCCATTAGAACGATTTGTTCTGCATTCATTGCCAAATCGCACAAAGCAGAAGCAACTACGCGAGAACGAACACGTGTTTGGCGTTCAACACTCTTGGAAAGCCCACCGTAAAAATCAAAGCCGTTGGCCGTTTTCAATGCAGCTTGGTCACCGCCTCGGCCAAGCGCCATATCCAACGCTTGTCGAGAGGCGGTTTCGGCTTGCATAAAAGTAGTACCGGCACCAATGCCGATAGAAAGCGTAAGGCTATCCCCTTTTGCTGTTTTTACGGTTCGTATCTCATCCAAAATGCTAAATTTGTTTTTCAGTTGTTCGTTTAAATACCGATATTCGATTATTGCCAAGAAACGGTCGGTTCCGCATTTGCGGAAAATACCATTATTTTGGGAGATCCAGTCTTCTAGTATTTTTTCCGCTTGAGAGGTGAGTTGTGCTCGTTCGCTTTCGCGTAAAGACTGGGTAATCTCTGCTCCGTTATCAAGATACAATGACAAAACAACGGGGCGAGAGGCTTTGTATTCCGCTTGGGTGCGTATCAACTGTGTATTCTCTGTGCAATACAACACATAAGAGATGCGTTGCTCGGAAGCAATCTTAGTTGCAAATGCAAGAAAACTTTGCTCATCTGCCGTAATTTGCCACTGATCGTTTTCTGAAAGACGTGCCAAGGGAAGGTCGGGGAACACGGTTTTAATATCTCCGCCGTACACATCATTGTCGTTTAAGATGCTTTCACGAAAACGGTCATTGTACCAAACAATTTCACCCGTTTCGGCGAACAGAACAACGGGCATGGGAGTTGACTCCAATGCGGTGCGGTCTTGCGGGTTTAACTGCATCGATACATCAGCCAAATATCCTCGCAGATCGTTTCGCAAGCGAAGGAAACGCCAGATGACCAACGAGAAGACAAGGGCTGTAACGGCAAATGCCGCCGCAAATACGCGCAAATCTAAAAAGGCCAATACCATAAGCATAAGCAACGAAAGTATAATAGCGGCCAAAACCGCAGGATATACCTGCCAAATCTTTTTCGGTTTCAAAACGTTTCCTCCTTTCTGTAGGCAATATTTACACTTCCATAATGATCGGTAAGATCATCGGACTGCGTTTGGTTTTTTGGAATACCATACGGGAAAGTTCATCCCGTACACGGTTTTTCATAGTCGACCAGTCGTACGCATGCGCTCGGCAACACTCTTCCAAAACATTACGTGCAATTTCACGCGCTTCTTCAATCAGTTGCTCCGCCTCGCGAACATAAACAAAACCGCGGGATACAATGTCGGGACCGGAAATTACTTGGCCGCTGACCGGATCAATACTGGCAACCACAACGATCAAGCCGTCTTGCGCCAAATGCTTGCGGTCGCGCAACACAATGCTTCCCACATCGCCAACGCCCAAACCGTCCACCAGAACACGACCTGCCGGTACAGAACCCGTGACAGCCATCTTTTCCGGCGTTATTTCTATGATTTTACCGATTTCGGGGATCAAGACGTGTTTTGCATCCATCCCCATTGCATACGCCAAATTGGCGTGTTTTAACATATGCTTTTGTTCACCGTGGACGGGAATAAAGTACTTCGGACGGGTAATTCCTTGTATGAGTTTTAACTCTTCTTGACAAGCGTGGCCCGATACGTGAACGTAATACATTTTTTCATATATAACATCGCAGCCGCGTTTCATTAACTCATTAACAACTTTTCCTACCGTTTTTTCGTTTCCGGGGATAGGTGTTGCCGAAATGATGATGCAGTCATCAGGGCCGACCTCTACCTTGCGGTGGTCAGAAAAGGCCATACGCGCCAATGCAGACATCGGCTCCCCTTGGCTACCGGTGGTCACAATGGTCATTTTGTCTTTGGGGTATCGATTGATAACATCAATATCCACCAGCAAACCGCTCGGAACGCTTAAATAACCCAACTCTTGCGCAATGGAAACGTTGTTGACCATACTGCGACCCGAAATGGCTACCTTTCGCCCGTCGCGTGCAGCAGCATCAATGATTTGTTGAATACGTGGGATGTTGGAAGAAAAGGTCGCAATAATAATGCGCTTGTTTTCTGCCTTTTTGAACAAATTGGCAAAACTCTCCCCCACCACACGTTCGCTGGGGGTATAACCGGGGCGCTCCGCATTGGTAGAGTCGGCCAGCAAAGCCAACACGCCCTCGTTGCCCATTTCACCCAGACGCGGAAGATCAATCATTTTCCCCATAATGGGTGTGCAGTCAATTTTAAAGTCGCCTGTGTGGATAACATATCCGTGCGGTGTTTTGATGCCAAGACCCACCGCATCGGGAATGGAGTGGTTAACATTGATGAATTCCACCGACGTTTGTTTAAAACGAATGACCTCGCCGGGAGAGACCACATGCAACGGCACTTTTCCCGAAAGACCGTGTTCTTTGAGCTTCGAATCAATAAGCGCGATGGTTAACTTGGTAGCATAAATCGGGAAAATGCGTTGTTTTAACAGATAAGGCAACGCACCGATATGATCCTCGTGGCCGTGAGTTATGATAACGCCTTTGATTTTTTCGTGAATTTTTTCAATATACGTGAAATCAGGCAAGACGATATCGACACCCAACAGATCATCATCGGGAAAGGCCATACCGCAATCAATTAAAAACGCATCTTGATCGTATTCAAACAATGTGATATTTTTGCCGATCTCATTTAAGCCACCCAAAACGGTGATTTTGACAGGTGTGGTCGGTTTTGTTTTTTCGCCGGTTTGAGGGCGTTTTCGAGAGGTGTTGGCGCGTGTGTAGGTACGTCCTTTCGTTTTATCCGGTGCCGTTTTTTGAGGAGAAAGAATTTTATCTTTTCGGGGTTGACTATACACGTCCGTTCTTTTTCGTTGCGTTGATTTCTGTCTGTTTTCAGTTGACATAGGATTCTCCAATCTTTTTTATAATACACAAACAAACCCCACCGATTCGTGAGGTTATTTTGCATTCATATTTCCGTACAAACAAGTAAAATAAAGGGAATGCTAATCCGAACACACTTCTTTTCTATTTTACCTTTTTTTGAATGGAATGTCAAGAAATAGTATAGGCTGCGTTTTTGTTTGTTAGACTTGATAATTTTTAAAAAATAAGTATAATGGTGGTATCACCCCACTGAAAGGGCCCGATTTATGAAACATATTGAACTTTTCACCGACGGTGCTTGTTCCGGAAACCCCGGGCACGGCGGATGGGCAGCCATTTTACGGTACAAAGAGCACGAAAAAGAATTATGTGGTGCCGAAGTTTCTACCACCAACAATCGTATGGAGTTGACAGCGGTCATTCAAGGCCTTTCTGCCCTCAACGAAAGTTGTGATGTTACGGTGATTACCGATTCGCAATACGTTGTAAACGGCATTGAAAAAGGTTGGGCGGCGTCTTGGAAGAAAAACGGATGGCGCAAGGCGGATAAAAAGCCCGCTCTCAATGCCGATTTGTGGGATACTCTCCTATCGCTTATTGCCATCCACCGCGTTTCATTCCAATGGGTGCACGGGCATCAAGGCCACCCCGAAAACGAACGTTGTGATGCTTTGGCGGTGGAGCAATACCAAAAATTGCAAGAAGGATAAAGACCACGGAGGAATTTATATGAAAATCATCGTTGTGGGATGCGGCAAGATCGGCGTTACCATTTTGGAGCGTTTGCTGGAAGAAGGTCACGAACTGGTTGCAATTGATAATAACCCGGGGGTTATTGATGAAATCACCAACATTTATGACGTGATGGCTGTATGCGGAAACGGTGCTGACAGTGACACGTTGGCTGAAGCGGATGTTGAAAAAGCGGAATTGTTTGTTGCGGTTACCGATTCTGATGAACTCAATATGCTCAGTTGTTTTATTGCGCGTAAAATGGGGGCGAAACACACCATTGCTCGTATTCGCAATCCGGAATACAACGATCAGAGTCTGTCCTTTATGAAGCATCAATTGGAACTTTCTATGTCCATCAATCCCGAAATGATGGCCGCGCAAGAATTTTTCAATTTACTGAAACTTCCATCGGCTTTGAAAGTTGAAACATTTGGCCGACGCAATTTCGAAATGGTGGAGCTGATTGTAAAACAAGATTCCCCATTGAACGGAATTCCCCTTATAGAAATGCGAAAAAAATACGATGCACAATTCCTCATTGGCATCGTACAACGTGCTGAAGAAGTGTATATTCCCGACGGTTCCTTTGAATTAAAACAAGGCGATAAAATCGCGATCATCGCGCCTCCCAACGAAATGCACCGCTTGCTAAAAATGATCAAATCTCTAAAAAAGCAAGCGCGCAACGTGATCATTCTCGGCGCAAGCCGCACCTCCTATTACCTTGCAAAAATGCTTATTAACAGCGGTAATACCGTAAAAGTTATTGAAAAGGACAAGCAGCGCTGTGTGGAATTTTGCGAATCTCTACCCGATGCGGTTGTCATTCAAGGAGACGGTGCTTTTCAAGAATTGCTTTTGGAAGAGGGGATTCGCTCAACGGACGCTTTTGTTGCCTTGACGGGAATGGATGAAGAAAATATTTTGGTTTCTTTCTATGCAATGTCACAAAACGTTCCCAAAGTTATCTCCAAAGTTAATCGCGATGAGTTGTCTCAAATGGCCGAAAAATTAGGATTGGATTGTATTGTTTCTCCTCAAAAAACAATTTCGGATGTATTGGCACGTTACGCACGTGCTCTCCACAACTCCATTGGCAGTAAAGTGGAAGCGCTTTACAACATGATGGATGGAAAGGCAGAGGCATTAGAGTTTAACGTGTTGGCCGATTTTCCGTGGACCAACATTCCGTTAAAAGATATGAAACTAAAATCAAACACTCTGATTGCGGCCATTATACGCGGTAGAAAAGCGATGATTCCCACCGGTAACGACAGGATTTTATCGGGTGATAAAGTCATTGTTATAGCGGCAAATAAACATCTTCGCGATCTATCTGACATTATGCAGTAAAAGTTGAGGTAAGCCATGAATCGAAGAATGATTTGTTACACTCTGGGTCGCATCGTTCAGGTAATGGCCTTTTTGCTCTTTCTTCCTGCACTGGTAGCGGTTTTGTATCGCGAATCGTGTGTGTGGGATTTCCTTATCACCATTGTTTTAGCATTAGGGTGCGGCTCTGTATTGGCTCTGCTTTCCAAGCCTCGCGACCACGTTATTTATGCCAAGGAAGGTTTTATAATTGTCTCTCTTGCGTGGGTTGCTATGTCGGCTCTCGGCGCTCTCCCCTTTGTACTTAGCGGCGAAATCCCCTCTTTTGTAAATGCTTTTTTCGAAACCGTGAGCGGATTTACCACCACGGGCGCTTCTATTTTGGACAATGTTGAGGAAATGAGTCACGGATTACTGTTCTGGCGAAGTTTTACGCATTGGATCGGCGGTATGGGCGTGCTTGTATTTGTGATGGCCATTCTTCCCAATATTTCCGACCGTTCCATTCACATTATGCGTGCCGAAATGCCGGGACCTATCGTTGGTAAGCTGGTGCCCCGAGCAAAAGATACGGCAAAAATTTTGTATTTGATCTACATTGTTATGACAGCCGTACAAGTTGTACTTTTGCTATGCGGCGGTATGTCTTTGTTTGATAGTTTGATTCACACATTCGGCACAGCAGGTACGGGTGGTTTTGGCGTCAAGTCCACCAGCATCGGCGGATATTCTCCATATCTCCAATGGGTCATTACCATATTTATGTTGCTATTTGGTATCAATTTCAACTTGTATTATCTCGTCTTAATACGACGTTTTCGTTCTGCTGTCCGCAGTTCTGAATTGTGGTGGTATATCGGTATTGTGGTTGTGTCTATCGCGGTTATTACTTGGAACATCTCGGATAAAACTTCCATGTTCGGCGATAGCTTTCGAACTGCTGCCTTCCAAGTTTCTTCTATTATCACAACAACCGGTTACAGCACGGTTGATTTTAATCTTTGGCCCCAACTCTCCAAAACTATACTTCTTATTTTAATGTTTATTGGCGGTTGTGCGGGTTCTACTGCAGGAGGGTTAAAGGTTTCCCGAGTTCTTATCTTGTTAAAACGAGTACGTCGTGAGCTGCGTCGCATGATTCATCCCCGCTCCGTAAACTCTGTTCAATTTGAAGGGAAAACCATTCCCGATGTAACCCTTAATAACGTAACGGTTTACTTGGCTATTTACTTTTTTATTTACTTTATTGTTTTGCTGTTGCTTTCGTTTGAGCCATTTGATTTTGAAACCAACTTCAGTGCAACTGCTGCTTGCTTTAACAACGTAGGCCCCGGTTTCTCTCTTGTAGGTCCTGCCTCTTCATACAGTGCCTATTCGCCGTTTTCCAAATGGGTATTATCCTTTGCCATGTTGTTTGGACGGTTGGAAATTTTTCCCTTAATTTTAACCCTGTCCCCCACTACATGGTCAAAAAATAAATAAGAAACAATTGCAATTTGCTTGCCGTTGTGATACAATGAGCAAGCAATATGCGGGCGTGGTGGAATGGCAGACACGTTGGTCTTAGGAGCCAATGCTTACGCGTGCAAGTTCAAGTCTTGTCGCCCGCACCAAACAGAAAAAGACTTGCTTCGGCAAGTCTTTTCTTTTTAAAAAGAGATTTCTTGTAAAAAGGTTCCGTACAATGTACGGAACCTTTTTTTTAGAACAAGCCGGTAATCTTACCGTTTTCGTCCACATCAATCCGTTCAGCCGCAGGTACTTTGGGTAAGCCGGGCATCGTCAAAATATCCCCCGTCAGTACCACAATGAATCCCGCGCCGGCGGAGACTTTCACGTTTTTGATGGTCACCTTAAATCCGGTAGGAGCACCGAGTTTGGTGGGATCATCTGAAAAACTGTATTGCGTTTTGGCAATACAAACCGGCATTTTTTCAAAACCAAGCGCCGTCAACTGCGCGATTTGTTTTTTTGCCGCCGGCATTATGGTGATCCCGTCGCCGCCATACACTTTTTTCACAACGGCCTCAATTTTTTCTTCAATAGTCGCGTCATCCTCATAAGAGAAAGTGAAATCACCATGTTCTTCTTCGCACAAACGCACTACTTCTTTTGCCAGTTCTATGCCGCCTTTTCCGCCCTCAGCCCACACGGTGGACAGAATTGTATTAACACCGAGTTCACGGCATTTTGCGATGATAAAATCGATTTCTCGATCGGTATCGGTCGGGAAACGATTAACGGCAACCACGCAAGGCAGTTTATACACATTTTTAATATTAGAAACATGGCGAAGAAGGTT
>JAZULW010000105.1:0-24292 GCA_045603285.1 Acutalibacteraceae bacterium
CTCATTCCTTTCAGCTCTGCGAAATATGTAAGTTGATCGATGATGATCTTTTTGGGGTAAAGGCCTCTTTCTTCGGGAAGATAGCCGATACCGATTTTGTTGTAATCAATGGGCTGACCGTCGATTAGCACTTCACCGCCGTTTGCGGGAAATACATCCATCAAGATTCGAATAGATGTAGTTTTGCCGGCACCGTTTCTGCCGAGCAGTCCGAAGGCTTTGCCCCCCTCCGCCTTGAATGAAACTCCGGTGAGGACTTTCTTCTCACCAAAGGATTTTTCTATGTTTTTGAGTTCCAATACCATTTTTTAACCTCCTAATAAAAAAGTGCGCAGCTAAAGCTACGCACCGAAAAACGTAGCCTGATCTGTTGCGACACAGTTCACTCCAAACAGGAAATGATATCAAGGCATACATTTTTACCAATAGTATGCCTGTTCAGAGTAATATTAAACTGTGTCGCATCTGGTATTATATCATAAAACAGAAAATAACGCAATACCAATCAAGTGATATTGTACTACCATTTACCGCCTTATTTATTATTTTAGAAACGAATGGTCTCAAACCGTTATAAGCAGCAATAGCATTATAGCAAATATCGAATTTAGTTCAAGTCCTCCCCAAAGGTCATTTTTAGGAAATGATATCTTTTAAATTTCACCATGAATAATGGCACGAAAAAACCACGAAACCGCTGTGGTTTCGTGTTTTTCCGAACCGATATCTTTTTCGGTTCGCAATGTTGGTTGCGGAGGATGGATTCGAACCACCGACCATACCTTTGCGGTGCCCGAAATTTGCACTTCGCCGTTCGGCGAGCAAATTTCGACGGCGGCAGAGGTCTTTTTGTTCGCTGTACCCGCCACCGGCGGCGCTCGCAGTCGCCCACAAGTTATTCGCCCTTCGGGCTCATAACCCTAAAATTGTAAATTAAATTAATCTTTCAACAAAGAAGAAATCCGAAAGCGCAAAAGCGATTTCGGATTTCTTTGGTTGCGGAGGATGGATTCGAACCACCGACCTTCGGGTTATGAGCCCGACGAGCTACCCCTGCTCCACTCCGCGATATTGAGTCCTCTTGAGGACAGTCATAGTATATCATAAGGCCGAAAGTGTGTCAAGAGTAAGATGAGAAATTTTTTTGCAAATTGGCGTTGATGGGCGGTTGATATTTCCAATAAAAGGCTATATAATATAGGTATATATTTTCGTGAAGGGTGTGAGACACCGTGCGGTATCAAAACTTCTATTCTTCTGTTTGCGGTAAGACAGTGGCGGTGTGTGGTATTGGAAAAAACAATCCTCCCGTTGTGTTGCAATTATTGCAGCACGGCGCTAAGGTGATTGCGTGCGACAAGCGCTCACGAGAAGAACTGGGCGAAACTGCAGCGCTTCTTGAGAAGGCCGGTGCCACTCTGGTGTTGGGGGAAGGATATCTGGATAATCTGGATGCGGACCTCATCTTGCGTACACCCGGTATGAAACCGTATCTCTCTGCGTTCGAAGAAGCGCGGTTGCAAGGTAAGACCGTTACCTCTGAAATGGAATTGTTTTTTGATTTTTGCCCTGCGCCCATTTTTGCCGTTACGGGTTCTGACGGCAAAACCACGACCACTACGGTAATTGCCGGGTTGTTGGAAGCGGCGGGGAAAACGGTGCATCTCGGTGGAAACATCGGTCGGCCGTTGCTCCCGATTATTGAAGAAATGGAATCTGACCACACTGCGGTTGTGGAATTGTCGAGTTTTCAGTTGACGGGAATGAGCAAGCGCCCCCGTGTTGCCGTGGTGACCAACGTGGCACCCAATCACTTGGATTGGCACACCGATATGCAGGAGTATATTGATGCTAAACGAAATTTGGTGTTGTATCAACAACCGGAAGACCGTGCGGTTTTGAATGCTGACAACGCGATAACGGCTTCGTTTTCGGAAAATTGCCCTTCGGACGTGTGGTGGTTTTCTCGGCTGTCTCCCGTGGAAAAAGGGACATATCTCGGCGAAGACGGGATGATCTATGCTGTGGAAGACGGCGAAAAAACCCCCATTTTGCCGGCGGCAGAGATTCGGTTACCGGGCGTACACAATGTGGAAAATTATTTGGCCGCGTTTGCCGCGTTGTGGGGGATTGTGCCTCCCGATATCATGGCGGAATACGCACGAAACTTTAGCGGTGTCGCGCACCGTTCGGAGTTGGTGCGCACACGCAATGGTGTAAAATGGTATAACGATTCCATCGGATCCAGTCCATCGCGAACGATCGCGGGACTAAAAGCGTTTGACAGAAAAGTGGTATTGATTGCAGGGGGATATGACAAACATATTCCGTATGACCCGCTTGGTCCTGTCGCGGCGGATACCGTGAAAGAAGCCGTTTTGATGGGTGCTACCGCTGATGCTATTGAAGCAGCCATTCGGTCGTGTTCTGATTTGCCGATTCATCGTGTGAAAAATATGGAAGAGGCAGTAGAAAAGGCGAACGAAATCACCAAAGACGGCGATATTGTGTTTATGTCACCTGCCAGTGCCAGTTTTGATATGTACAAGAATTTTGAAGAAAGAGGCAATCATTTTAAATGCCTTGTGGAAGAATTGTGAGGGAAACGCATGGATACCAAAGCAATACTAAAAACGTTATGCGAAGCTTCGGGTGCAAACGGAGAAACATCTGCTTGTAAAACGGCGGCAACGCTACTCTCGGCTTATGCCGATGAGGTGAAGACAGATGCGTTGGGAAACGTGATTGGGTATATGCCTAGTTCTAACCCAAACGCACCGCTTTTGTTGTTGGAAGCACATATTGATGAAATCGGTTTTGCGGTAACGGGAATAGATGAACAAGGCTTTGTGCACATTGCCAATTGCGGCGGTATTGATAATCGTACGCTTTCGGCCAGCGAAATTGTGTTTTTAACCGAGCCGCCACTTTACGGCGTGTTTTGTTCCACACCTCCGCATTTGACAAAAGCGGACGACCCGCTGCCCGATTTGACCGACCGCGGCGTGGACGTTGGCCTTTCCAAAGAAGAAGCCGAAAAGCGAATTCCCCTTGGAACACGCGCGGTCTTTCGCCCCCATTTTGATGAATTGCTGAATAACCGTGTGTCGGCCAAGGCATTGGACAATCGTGCCGGTGTAGCCGCTATTTTGAGTGCGCTGGAATGCGTAAAGGGGAAAGACTTGGCATTTAATTTAGCGGTTTCGTTTTCGGTTCAAGAAGAAGTGGGAATGCGCGGCGCTCAAACGGCCGCGTTTGGTGTGATGCCGGATGCTGCCATTGTAGTGGACGTGAGTTTTGCGCATACGCATGATGTTTCAAAAGAAAAGTTTGCCTCTTTGGGAAAGGGCCCGATGGTGGGACAAGCCCCTGTTTTGGACAGAGGGTTGACCGAACGGTTGCTCACGATAGCCGAAAAGGAAAACATCGCCGTGCAACACGAAGTGATGGGAAGCAAAACCGGTACCAACGCAGATGTCATCGGCGTAGTCGGCCGCGGGGTGCCGTGTATGCTGATTTCGGTTCCGCTTAAATATATGCACACACCCGTTGAGGTGGTTTCGCTTGACGACATAGAGGCAACGGCGCGTTTAATAGCGGCGTTTATGCTAAAAGGGGAGGTGCCGACTTATGCTTGATATGAACGTAATTACCGATCTTCCCGGCACTTCGGGCAGTGAGAAAGCGGTTTGCCGTTATATTTGCGAACAGTTGAAAGAGGCACCGGCGGTTGCCTCGGTGGAAGTGGATCGTATCGGCAATTGTATTGTGAAACTAAAAGGGAAAAAGGCGGCACCACACTCACTCGTTTTGGCGGCACATATGGACGAGGTGGGCGGTATTGTTACCGGTATTACCGGGGATGGCTATTTGCGGTTTGACACGGTAGGCGGCATTGTGCCTGCAGTGCTTTACGCACGGCGCGTGTCAATTAACGGACACGTAGGTGTGATTGGTGGAAAGGCCGTTCACTCTTGCTCAGAAAAAGAAAGAGGAGTTATTCCTGCCATTGTGGATATGCGCATTGATATCGGCGCGGACTCCAAAAAGGAAGCCGAAGCCGTAGTAAAACTTGGTGATGAGATCGTCTTTTTGAGTGAGTATACCGAATTGGGAACCGGCTTATTCAAAGCCAAAGCATTGGATGACCGCGCGGGCTGTGCGATGTTGTTGGAACTCGCCAAGACCGAGCCGGAATACGATGTAACCATTGCCTTTACGGTTCAAGAAGAAGTGGGCTTGCGCGGTGCTGCGGTAGCGGGAAACACGTTGCAATGCGAATATTCGGTGGTAGTGGATGCGACAACGGCGGCGGATACCGCCGGTGTACCTACCGACAAACAAGTGTGCCAAGTGGGGGGCGGCCCCGTTGTTTCCTTTATGGACCGTCGTACCGTTTATGACAAGGATTTGTATACGCATATCCGCTGCATTGCGGAAGAAAACGGAATTCCTGCTCAAACCAAAACAATGGTAGCAGGCGGTAACGATGCGGGTTCTTTCCAAACGGCGGGAATCGGTTCGCGCGTGGCAGCGGTATCGCTGCCTTGCCGCTATATTCATTCACCTTCTTGCGTACTGGCGCACGAAGACGTGGATAACACGCTAAAGTTGTTATCGCTGTTAATGAACACGCTTCCCGCTTGGGATGGTACGGTATGATTCGGCAAATGGATGGTGTAACGCCAACGGATGATTTTCTGTGCGGTTATTTGCGCGGATATCAAAATGCCTATGGAATCGCACAACCCTTTTTGCAGTTTTATGCCGATGAACACGACGGGCAGATGGCCATTATGGATGGTGTGGCAACCGTGTTGTGGCACGAAGATGTGGAGGAATTGCAGTGGTTTTTGTCGGCGCGTGCCGACGTTCATACCATTCGTTGTGCAGCAACTCTTGCCGAAACCTTGACACGTATGGGGTGGAAAACGCAAGTTCGCCCCGTGATGCGTTGCGAATCTGCGTTGGTGCACGAGGAAGACACGGTCATGCCCTCTATCCGAGAATTGTATCCTTTTTTGGCTTGTGTTTTTGCCGAAATGCCTCCGTTTAATGAATGGTATGTGGATGTATCCCATCGCGTTCGCCATGGTTGTTGCCGCATCTGCGCGGTCGAAAACGACGGGGCGGTTGTGGCATCGGCGATGACGGTAGCGGAATGGGAAAACGGCGCGATAATCGGCGCGGTTGCCACCCATTACAAATATCGCAGACGAGGTTATGCGGCACGGTGTGTGACGAATTTGACGGCCGAGTTGCAACAAGAAGGAAAGACGGTATATATTTGTCCTAAAAACGATGCGGCGCAACGCTTGTATGAACGGTTAGGGTTTGTGTGCTGCGATACGGTTGCACTTTTAGAGAGGAATTGACAAAGATGAGTTTTTTTAAGGTCGATCCGCGTTTACAAAACGCAGCGGACGAAACACTGGAACAGTGCCGTGAGGTATTGGCGGATATTGATGCCGTTACGGAGTATAACCAACAGAAAGTATTGGCGGCGTTTATTGAGAACAACGTTAGTGAAAGCCATTTTGCCGCTACCACCGGTTACGGATACGGCGACCGCGGCCGTGAAGTGATGGAGCAAGTATTTGCGCAGGTGATGGGTGCTGAGGATGCGTTGGTTCGCCACAGTATTTTGTGCGGCACGCATGCCATCGGCATTGCCTTATTTGGCATTTTGCGCCCAAACGATTTGTTGATGGCGGTAACGGGTACCCCGTATGATACCTTGCTTGGTGTTATCGGTGCCGAAAAGGAGTCAGCCGGTTCTCTTGCAGAACACGGCGTGCGCTATCGTGAAGTGGCGTTACAAGAGGATGGGTTTCCGAATTTGGGTGCCATTCGCCGCGCGTTACAGGAAGAACCGAGCGTGAAAATGATACATATCCAACGTTCGCGCGGATACAATCTTCGGCCTTCATTAAGTGTAAAACAAATTGGCGAAATTATTGCCGTTGTGCGTGAAGTTCATCCCGATTCCATTGTGTTTGTGGATAACTGCTATGGCGAGTTTGTGGAAAAGATTGAGCCGACGGCGGTGGGGGCCGATTTGATGGCGGGTTCGCTTATCAAAAATCCGGGCGGCGGTATTGCCGAAAACGGTGGGTATATTTGCGGCCGCCGTGATTTGGTAGAGTTGTGCTCTTACCGTCTTTCCACACCGGGACTCGGTAGGGAAGTGGGGGCTTCGCTCGGCCACAACCGCACGCTGTTTATGGGATTGTTCAATGCTCCGCACGTGGTGGGAGAAGCGGTGAAAACCGCCGTTTTTGCTGCTGCTCTTATGGAACATTTCGGTTTTTATTGCTCGCCAAAATGGAACGAGTCCCGCGCGGATATTATTCAGGCCATTCAGTTGAAAACACCCGAAGCATTGATTGCTTTTTGCCAAGGTATTCAAAAAGGTGCACCCGTGGATGCATTCGTAACGCCCGAACCGTGGGATATGCCGGGCTACGACAATCAGGTAATCATGGCGGCAGGCGCCTTTACTATGGGGTCTTCGATTGAATTGTCGGCAGACGCACCATTGCGTGAGCCGTTTGCTGTGTATATGCAAGGGGGGCTCAATTTCCACACCGGCAAAATCGGCGTCTTATTGGCCGCACAAACGATGCTGGAACGCGGATTGCTATAAATATTACTTGAAGGTGACGTATGGAAAAGAAAGTGATCATACGAAACGTGGCCGTTTCGTTGTTATTGCAATTCTTAACAATCATAAGTGGTTTTGTTGTCCCCAAGATCATTATCACGACCTTTGGGTCGGATGTGAATGGTTTGGTGTCTTCCATTACGCAGTTTTTGAGTTATATCACCTTACTGGAAGGCGGTCTCAGCAGTGTGGTGACCGCTTCCCTCTATAAGCCTTTGCAAGAAAAAGACCATCAAAAAATAAGCGGTATCATCAACGCAACCGAGCGCTTTTTTAAGCAGTTGTCACTCATTTACGTGATTTATGTTATTGGAGTTGCGTTTGTTTACCCCTTGTTTGTCAAAACGAAATTTTCGTACGGATACGTGTTTGCGCTTGTATGTGTGTTGGGCATTGGGTTGTTCATCCAATACTTTTTTTCGCTTACGTATCGGTTGCTGTTAAATGCCGATCGGAAAGTGTACATCGTATCCGCTGCACAAGCCTTGTTTGTACTTGCGAATATGGTGTTGTCGGTTGTACTTGTCAAAGTGTTTCACGATGTGTTGGTCCTCAAACTTATTTGCGCATCGGTATTTGTGCTACAACCCATCATTTACCGCCTTTACGTAAAGAAACACTTTTCCTTGGATAAAAGCGTAACGCCCGATAATCAAGCCTTAAAACAGCGATGGGACGGATTTGGGCAAAACATTGCGTATTTCATCCATAACAATACTGATATTGTAGTTATTACGCTCTTTTCAAGCCTTGCAATGGTATCGGTGTATTCGGTGCATTTGATGATTGTGAACGCGCTGAAATCCGTGTTCATTGCCATTACTTCAGCCATTACACCTTCACTCGGTAAGGTAATTGCGCAAGGCGATGTGGAAAAATCAAACAAAGCGTTTGATTTGTATGAGTTTACCGTTACCGCCCTTGCCACCTTGATGTTTACGTGCGGGATAGTGCTTATTACTCCATTCATCAGTGTCTATACGGCTGATATTGGTGATGCTAACTATTTTCAACCGCTGTTTGCCATGCTTCTGATGATTGCGGAGATGATGTATTGTTTCCGCGATCCATATATCACCGTGTCGTATATCGCGGGGCATTTCCGCCAAACAGCAAAATTTGCGTATATAGAAGCCACTACGAATATTGTTCTTTCTTTGATCCTTGTAGGACGTTTCGGTTTGGTTGGGGTGGCGATCGGCACCCTAACCGCTATGGCGATTCGCATGTTTGCGCAAGTGTGGTATGTGAAAAAGAACATTTTATATCGTCCATTGCGTATATTTGGCAAAAAGTTCGTGGTTTTTTCGCTTTTTTCGGCAGCAACAGTATGGTTATTGCGCCTTCTTGTTCCGTTAACGATGGACAGTTATCTTGCGTGGATAGGGTATGCCGCGGTGGTGTGTATTCCCGCCCTTATTGCCATAATCCTTGTAAGCGCATGGTTCTTTATGCCCCAATTAAAGCAATTATTAAGGAGAGAATTTTAAGTTTGTAATTGACACATAAAACGCCGGGCTTTTTCATACTATCTACTAATCCGTTTGGGAGTTGATCGTATGAAAAGAGGGGCGCAAGGGCGCGCAGTTGTGTTAGGGGAGTATATTATCGAAACGGGTGCCACGGTTCGTGCGACTGCCAAAAAATTTCACGTTTCCAAATCAACCGTACATAAGGATGTTTCGGACCGACTGCGTTCGGTGAATCCGCAGTTGTATCAAGAAGTTCGCCATGTGTTAGAGGTGAACAAAGCGCAACGGCACATTCGCGGCGGTATTGCTACTCGAGAAAAATACCGCCGGGAGGAAGAATAAAACGAAAACGCTCTCATCACCGTTTCTGTGACGAGAGCGTTTTACTATTTCTTTTGAAGTAATACGAGAGATTCTGTATGTTGTGTGTGGGGGAACATATCAAAGGGTTGAATATAGGAAACGCGATAACCACCTTTCACCAGTGTGCGTAAGTCGCGCGCTTGTGTTCCGGGATTGCAGGAAATATACACGATACGCGACGGAGAAAGGGTGAGAAGCGAGTTTAAAAACGGCAGATCACTTCCTGCACGCGGCGGATCCATAAAGACCACGTCTACGTGTTCTCCCATTTCCGCGAGTTGCACCATATATTCACCGGCATCCGCTTTCACAAAAGCCGCATTTTCAATATTGTTGCGCGCGGCATTGATCTTGGCATCTTTGACAGCATCGCCGTTTAGTTCAATGCCCAACACTTCGCCCGCTTGCGGGGCAGCAATTAAGCCGATGGTGCCGATACCGCAATACGCATCCAATACCCGTTCCTTTCCTGTAAGGCAGGCAAGCTCAATAGCTTTACCGTATAACTTTTCCGTTTGCACGGCATTGATTTGGTAAAAAGAGCGCGGCGAAATGCGAAATACGCAATCGCAGAGGGTATCTTCAATGAATCCTTTTCCGTAGAGCACCTCTTCGCGTTCGCCAAGCAACATACTGGTGGCTTGGCTGTTAATGTTGAGTACAACGGTGTTAATTTCGGGGTGCTTTTTCAGCAACGCAGATACGAATTTCTTTTTGATTGGGAAAATAGGGGAAGCGACGATCAGTACCACCATCACTTCTCCGCTTTTGTGTCCACGGCGAACGAGTACATGACGAAGCAACCCTTTGCGAGTATCCTCATTGTACGGAACAATATTGAATTCGGGGAGAAGACGGCGAATGGTCACCACAATACGGTCCGCCACTTTGTCTTCGATTTGGCAGGAATCCACGTTCACGATGCGGTGGCTACTTGACTGATAGACACCGGATATTACGCGGCGGTCGCGCGTGAGACCAAAAGCCGCTTGTACTTTGTTGCGGTAGTGGTACGGGTGCTCCATACCCACAATGGGAGAAATTTTGCCGTATTTCCCGAGAAGTGAAATTACCTTTTCTTGCTTGTATTTTAATTGACGGGGATAGTCCATATTTTGCAGTTGACAACCGCCGCATTTGCGCGAAAGAGGACACCCTCGAACAATATGTTTTTCTGCCATCGCTTATTTCCCTTCTACCAAGAAAGTGGCTTCCATATCGGCAACCGAAAGGGCGAAGGCGAGGGGGAACTGCTCAAAGGCGTTGCCGACATTGCGTGCGTCTTCCGTCCCTGAAAATCCCATATGATAGCGAATGGCAAACGCTTCTTCACGGGTAAGCCGCATATACCCCGAAAGAATATACACCGATTTTTCGCCGTGTCCGTAGGGAAGTTTGTCTTCGAATTCAAAGGTGGGCACTTTCTGCCAAACACCATTGTCGTCTTTCACGTTGCGAAACCCCGGCTTGTAGCAATTGATTTTGCACACGTCATGAAGCAACGAAACGAGGGCGATGCTTTCCTCGCTAAAATGCAAAGAAAACTCCTTATCCGCACGTTCCAAATAACTTTTCAAACAACGGTATACGTTGACACTGTGCTCGCATAAACCGCCTTCATAGGCCCCGTGAAAACGGGTGCTTGCGGGCGTTGAGAAGAAATCACTGCCGGTTGACATAAGATATTCCAAAAATTTATCGGCACCCTCGCGGGTGATGTGAGTGTTGTACAATTCAATAAACTGCTGTTTTGTATTCATATGCCGTTACCTCTCTGCAATCTTTTCTAAAGTATATATCTTTTTTGTAAATTTTACAAGAATCTAATGACAAAATTCTTTTTGTGTTGTAAAATAACTCTATTATGTAACAAGGGAATGATATGTGTGAAAACCTTTGCGAAACGTTTTATGGTTACCATTAAAGGGTTTATCATCGGCTCTTCTATGGCAGTGCCCGGTGTCAGCGGCGGTACTATGGCCATTGTGCTGGGAATCTACGACCGCTTGCTTAGTGCAATCAGTGGTCTTCGCAAAAACTTTCAAGAGAATGCGTGGTTTTTGATTCGTTTTGCACTTGGCGCGGGTGTTGGTTTGGTGGCTTTATACGAAGTGATCGGACGGTTGCTGAAGATTTTCCCGATTCCCGTTTCGTTCCTCTTTTTTGGCGCGGTTATCGGTGGCATTCCCACGTTGGTTGAAAAGATAAGGCCACAAAAAATGACCGTTTCGTTTGGAATCAAATCCGTGTTATGGGGGCTGCTGGGTGTTGCCATTGTTCTTGGTGTGGCCCATATTTTGGCTATCTTGAAATGGTTAGGATTTATTGGCGAAGACGTGGTATCTTTGGTATCCACCACGGGCGGCATCACCGCAGCCAACGTTTTGTTGTGGGTGGTGACGGGTTTTGTAATTTCCATTGCGCTCATCCTGCCCGGTATCAGCACGTCGCATATGTTGATTATTTTGGGTATTACGAGTATTTTGTCCCTTCCGCTTCCTGCATTGGCGATTATCGGACTTTCGCTGCTTGCGGGCATTTTTGCCATCACCAAACCGCTTGAATGGGCGATGAACCGCTTTACGGCACCGACCTATTGTGTGATTCTGGGGTTTGTAATCGGTTCGCTTGGTGATATTTTCAACGAATATATTATCCCCGGTTTCGGCGCGTTGGGAACGGTATGGTGGCACTGGGCACTAACGTTGCTTGTGGCGGTATTGTTGTTCCTTGGCGGGTTAAAAGGTTTGTTGTACCTTTCGCGTTTTTCTGAAGACTAAATAAACTGCAAAAAAGCCGCGAACTATGTTCGCGGCTTTTTTTATTGGTTGGCTCTCCACTCGATGTAATCGTCATAGGTCATCATTTTATCAATGATCGTGCCGTCGGGGAGAAATTCAATGATGCGGTTGGCGGTAGTCTGAATAAATTGATGGTCATAAGAGGAGAAGAGGACGGTGCCTTTAAATTCCATCAAGCCATTGTTTACCGCTGTAATGGATTCCAAATCCAAGTGGTTGGTGGGCTGGTCAAGCAACAAAACGTTGGAGCCAAACATCATCATACGCGACAACATGCAACGCACTTTTTCGCCGCCCGATAATACTTTTACGGGTTTGAGAACGTCGTCACCCGAGAAAAGCATTTTACCAAGAAAACCGCGCAAATAGGTTTCGGTGTTGTCTTTGGAATATTGGTTAAGCCATTGCAACAAGTTTTGGTCGTTGCCTTCGAAAAATTCGGTGTTATCTTTAGGAAAGTAAGACTGCGTGGTGGTGCCGCCCCATTTGAAAGAACCACTGTCGGGGGTGAGTTCACCCATCAAGACTTTAAACAACGTGGTGATGGCAATTTCGTTTTCGCCCACAAACGCCACTTTGTCGCCTTTGTTGACACGGAAGGATACCTTATTCAAAACTTGCACGCCGTCCACGGTAGCACACAGATCTTCAACCGCCAAAATTTCTTTCCCTGCTTCACGGTCCATAGAAAAGGCCACAAACGGATAGCGGCGGGAAGAGGCAGGCATTTCTTCCACACTTAATTTTTCAATCAGCTTTTTACGCGAAGTTGCTTGTTTGGATTTGGATTTATTAGCGGAAAAGCGTTGGATAAAGTTTTGCAGTTCGCGAATTTTATCTTCCGCTTTTTTGTTTTGTTCGCGCATAATCTTTTGCATCAACTGACTGGATTCGTACCAGAAATCGTAGTTGCCAACATAGATTTTGATTTTATTGTAGTCCACGTCCACAATATGAGTGCAAACGTTGTTGAGAAAGTGACGGTCGTGTGACACCACAATAACGGTGCCGATGTAATCCATCAAAAATTCTTCCAACCACGCAATGGAACGGGTATCCAGGTGGTTGGTAGGTTCGTCCAATAAGATGATATCGGGTTGGCCAAAGAGCGCTTGCGCCAGCAACACCTTTACCTTTTCTTTATCGGGCAGTGCGGACATTTGTTGATAAAGCAAATCAAGCGAAAGGCCCAAGCCTTGTAACAATTGACCGGCTTCGGTTTCGGCTTCCCAACCATTGAGTTCGGCGAATTCTGCTTCCAGTTCTGAGGCAAGCACACCGTCTTCGTCCGAAAAATCTTCTTTGGCATACAATGCGTCTTTTTGTTGCATGATCTCATACAAACGCGGATTTCCCAAGATGATGGTGTCCAAAACGGTATATTCGTCAAAGGCATAGTGGTCTTGCTTTAAAACGGACATACGGTCTTTTTTATCGATGATCACTTCGCCCGAAGTGGGTTCTAAGTCGCCCGAAAGCATCCGCAAAAACGTAGATTTTCCGGCGCCGTTAGCGCCGATAACGCCGTAACAGTTGCCGGGTGTGAAGAGAAGATTTACGTGCGTAAAAAGATTTTGCCCGCTAAAGTTGATTCCTAAATCCGATACGGTAATCATAATGCCTCCTGAAAGATGAAATATGATAACTGGTGCAGTATATCATATATTTTCAAATCTTTCAAGGTTTGGTGACATTTCTTTTGTCAGAAATCCCTCGATTTTTTCACGAATCAGAAACGCTTGTTGAATACGCAACTTAGCAAGGCCGTAAGGTATACAAAACAGAAAAAAGGGCAACCGCTTTAAAAGGTATCCGTATGACGGAGACAAAAGTGTGAATGTGTTCCCGAAAACCTTTTTTTGCAAGTACATAATACTTCTTGTATTACGTGTGTATATTACCAAAAATGCCGATGGCGTGTGATAAAGGATAGCACAAACAAGAAAAACTACCCCTCCCACGAGTAAGACAACGTGCAGAAAAGAAGCGGTATTTTGTAACCCTGTATCGGTGATATAGCGTTGATACAGGAGTACTAAAAACGAGGGAAGAGATATCAACAATGCCGTTAATGATACACGTTTCCAAAGAGAAATGCGCCAGAGTACGGTTTTGAAATATCGAGATCGGTAATAACGAAAAAGCAATCCAAGCGAAACGGAGGAAGGATCGCTCACAATAGTATCGTACAGTAGGGCGCGTCCGATTTTTAACGGCGATAATAAAAGCAAATCAGCAACCAGTACAAAAAGAATATGAATCTGAAACGACAGAAAAATCAATACGATCTCCGCTGCTGAAACGAAGCATTCGGCAGCCACTGCCATTGCCAAACCATTGTTTGCAAAACCACAAAGCGGAGATCGTATTTTTTCTGTTGCTGAACCGAGTTTCATACTGTCACCCGATTACAGTATGCTCAAAGTGTTCCTTTTTTATGAAAAAGGCGTAAAACAATTTTGCGAAGAAGGTCAAATGGGATAACAAGAATTGACAACGAAATCACTTTTGTTAGTTCGGAAAGGGTAAGACCGCTTGTTCTGAAAAGTGAACCGCCGTAATAGATCAACCCCAATTGAATGATAGCAATGAGAGAAATGATGAATAAGAAGGGCCTGTTTTTTGATAAATACGCCAATAAATTCAAGCGGGTTGTACGAGCATTGAAGGAGTTGAAAATCCCGCTGAAAATAAATAAGGCAAAGAAGGCGGTCATCCAATACAAGGGCAATTGCGAATAACGGAACCACTCTTTGAAAATATCCAGCTTTAAGAAGAGGGTAAACAACAGTACGGTGAATCCACCCGTTAAAAGGATTTGATTTATCATATAGCGGTTTAAGATTGGTTCGTCTCGTTTCTTTGGCAATTCACGCATATATTCTTCAAGCGGTGGTTCTCCGGCAAAGGCAAGGCCTGCTAATGTGTCCATAATGATGTTGATCCACAACATTTGCATAACCGTTACGGGCATATCGATCCCAAGGAAAGGCCCAATGATGGAAATGCCAACGGCACACAAATTCATCGTTAATTGAAAGACAATGAATTTGCGAATACTTTTGAAAATGGTGCGGCCGTATTGAATAGCCTTACATATGGATGAAAAGCTGTTATTCAAAATAACGATATCGCCGGCTTCTTTGGCAACTTCGGTTCCGCTTCCCATGGCGAACCCGACGTCCGCCTTTTTCAAAGCGGGAGCGTCGTTTATTCCATCGCCGGTCATTCCTACCACCATTCCGCGTTTTTGAGCAATATCGACCAGGCGACTCTTATCGTCCGGCAAAGCGCGGGCAATTATACTCAAATGCGGTAATCGTTTGGATAATTCTTCGTCGCTCATTCGGGATATTTGTTCGCTTGTCAGAACCGAATCTTCGCTTTTTTTTCTCAAAAGCCCTGCTTTTTGTGCAATAGCGACTGCGGTCTCAGGACTATCTCCTGTCATCATTATTATTTGAATCCCTGCTTTTTTCACCGTTTCTATGGCGCGTGGCACATCGCTCCGCAAGTCGTCAAAAAGACATAAAATACCCACAAAAACCAGTGAGTGTGGGAAACCGTCAAGCGGTTGAGGGGAGACGGCTAGTGCAATCAAGCGCATGGCGTTTTGTTCTTGCAACTTTTTTGTGTAATAGATGGGCGAACGTTTATCTAAGGGGTGTATGAATCCGTTTTTGTCCAAAAAAGAGGTGCAAGAAGACAGAATCTTGTCGGGTGCTCCTTTGATAAGAGTTACAGATGGGCCGTCAAAACCTTCGGGTTTAAAAAACTGACCGCATATTTCTATCCCGGACCACTTTTGCTCACTGTTAAAAGGAATTTGCTTAATAACAGAACAAGAGGTGTTAATCGGTTGCCGACCGTGTATGTAGGATAGAATGGCCTTATCAGTGAAATTTCCACCCACAATTGTTTTTTCCTGAATTTTGGATTCGGTATTGTAATATCCCGATAAGGCCACCATTTCCCAAAGGCGGGTTCGAGCCAGTTGTTCTCGATGAGTATACCGGTTTCCCGCTCCGTCCAAAAACATAGTAACGGTTGGTTTTCCCTTGGTTAAAGTGCCGGTTTTATCGGTAAAAAGAAGATTTAAACTTCCCGAAGTTTCAATGCCAACCAATTTTCTGACCAACACATGGTCTCTTAGCATGGATCGCATATTAGAAGAAAGAACAACGGTAATCATCATAGGAAGACCTTCGGGAATCGCAACAACTACCACGCTTAATGAAAGCAATAATGCGTGAATAATATGTCCCAGTAGCGCTTGAGGAGAGGAAAGTAACTCCCCAATAACAGGCCAAGAAAAGCCGGACTGTATGATGATGGAATGAAAAAGGTCAGATAACGCGACGCAAGCACCTGCCGCAAAACCCAACTTGCTTAAATTCTGTGCTAAATCAGCCAAACGGATCTTCAGAGGACTATCTCTCGTGATTTCATGTAATCCTATGGCAACGGTACCGTAGTAAGTGTTATTGCCTACGCTTGTTACTTGCATCACGCCTTTTCCCGAACAAACGATGCTACCCCGAAAAAGTAAAGTAGCATTTAGCAATCCATCGTTCGTGGAGGGGAGAGATGCCGTGGATTTTTCGGCTTCGACACTTTCTCCGTTTAATGCCGATTGGTCAACCGAAAGGGAACCTTCCAGCAATTTGCCATCTGCCGGTATAATACTGCCCACCGATAAGGCCACGATGTCTCCCACAACCAGATCATCAACGAAAACTTCTTGTTTGTGTCCGTCTCGATAAACCAAACAAACGCTTTTTGAAGATTCTTCTTGTAATTGTTTAAAGGCGGATTCACTTCCGTATTCGGAGATGGTGGAAACAAATGTCGCCAATAAAATGGCCAAACCTATGCCGACCGTTTCATACCAATTTTGTGTTCGAAACAAAAAAAGAATATTGATTAAGAGTACAGCGAGCAAAACTTTTATGATAGGGTCAGAAAAATTTGCCACAAATTGTTGAAAAAATGTGTGTGATCGAGGCTCGCTCAAGCGATTGCTTCCACCGGATATACGTGACTGTTCAACCTCGGTTTTTGTTAATCCGCGATATCGATCAACTGACAAGTGAAATCACTCCATTTAAAAGAACTTCTGAAAAATTGTATGTGGACTACCGTATAGATAGACCGTTTCAACCGATTTTGCTTTTTTGTTTCAAATATCGTGTGAACTTTTCAGAATTTTCGGCGCATATACGACAGAAAAAGAAAGGCACTCCTTTTATAATGGAAACAACAATATATGGTGGTGGTTAAGATGAGAGACACAAATAATAGCGTTTTGGCTGTAAAAAAAGCAAAGGAACATAAAGGAGATGTGCAAGGGAGAAAGGCAGTAGCTATATCGGTATTTACCATTATTGCAGGCTTTTTGTTGCCGCACGTAACAGCGGGAGGAAAGGTTACTTCGTTTGGCGTTGGTTTTGCGGCGGCCATACATTCGCCCATATCGATCGTGGTATTTTTGTCTACGTTTATTGGTTATTTGTTAACGGATGTTTCTTCTTCTCTTCATTACTTAGCAGCTTTGATCACCGTGATTGGTTTGCGGTGGGCTGTTTCGGGTTTCTCGAGCGTGATACGATCTCGTTATTTTTCGCCGACACTGTCGTTTATCTCCACACTCATAACGGGAAGTGCGTTGCTGTTAACGGTTTCGCGCACTTTTTTTGATGTGTTGCAGGTGGTGTCGGAAAGTTTTTTGGCTGCGGGTTTTTCCTATTTTACGCAGCTTTTTTATAAGGAAACGCTTGAGCAAGGAAAAGGCACGATACACAAAGGGATGAAATTGGGAACCATTGTTGTCGCTTGCGTGGTATGTACCGCCTTTTATTCAATCGAGATTGGTGGTATTTCATTAGGAAGAATGATTTCGCCCTTGTTTATCGTCATTGCAGCACGTTGCGCGGGGATACGCGGAGGAAGTATCGTTGGCATTGTAATGGGATTGATGGCCTTTTTACAGGACCCGTCACAATATTACTTGGCTTCGCTTTATGCATTTGGCGGTTTGCTTGTCGGATTGGTGTCGGATAAAAAATCGTTTGTGGGTCCACTTTTATTTCTCGGTGTGTATGTGGTAGTTTTTCTATCGGTGGATACCACTCTCGATTTAAAATTTGTTATCGGTATGTATGAACTTGTTGCGGCAATGGTGATATCTTTTCTGATACCGTCACGTATACAAAGACAATTTGGGAATTGGTTAAGCGAAGAAACCATGTTTGATACGATATCAGGGTCGCGCAAAGCGGTCGCTCTCAAAATGAAAAAAGCGGCAGATACGATGTCTGAGGTGGCAGGGGCCGTTGATGAGGTCTCACGCGAATTAGCCCTTATCGGGGCACCGAATTTGGGAAGCATGTATCGTTCTGTAACCGATGCGTGTTGTGAAAAGTGCAAAAAACGTGTTTCGTGTTGGGAATCGCATTTTTCTGAAATTATGGATTCCTTTAATCATATAACGTCTTGTTTAAATCAAGGTGAAACCGTAGTTCCTGAAAGTTTTGACGGCTATTTAAAAGAATATTGCGTGAACCTGGAAGATATTTCGAAGTGTGTCAATGAGCATTATCACGAATTTTTAGTTAGAGAAGCGGCGTTTCGGCGCTTGTATGAACTTAGAGGAATTATAAACGACCAGTTTGAAAATACAGGAAGAATATTATGGGAATTTGCCAATGAATTTGAAAAAAGTGAATGGAGTGATTTCGATTCGGCAGATCGAATTGCAAAAAATCTAAAAAAAGAAGGGTTTTCAGTTGAGGAGGTATTATGTAAGATAAAAGAAGACGGTCATACGGAAATAGAGATCGGGCTGTGTACCTCTTGTTCCGATAAAGAGGTTGTTCTTGTTCGGGAGATTGTCAAAGATACGTGTGCCAGAGAATTCGTTTCACCAACGGTAGAGCAAACGCAAAAGCAAACAAGGATATATTTATCTGAAGGTCAAGTTTTCCGTGCTGCTATAGGAGTGGCACAAGTTCGCTGTAAAGGGGAAGAACTTTGCGGCGATGCTGTTGAAATTTTTCGAGACGGCAGCGGTAATCAGTTCCTCATTTTGAGCGATGGTATGGGCAGTGGCGGTCGCGCCGCGGTAGACGGTGCGCTAACCGCCGGACTAACAGCGGAAATGCTGAAAGCCGGTTTCGGTTATGAAAGCATTCTCCGCATCGTTAACACGGCGCTTTTGGCCACATCGAACGATGAAACGCTTGCCACGCTGGATATCGCTTGCGTTAATCTTTTTACGGGTGAATTGGAATTGCTAAAAGCAGGGGCGGGGGTTTCTCTTTTGCTGAGTAAAGACAGAATCTCTCATATAGACGATTCGTCGTTGCCTCTTGGTATTCTTCGCGAACTTTCTTTTGCGAGAACGCGTGACCGTTTGGTGGAGGGGGACGTATTGGTATTGATGAGTGACGGTATCAGCAATGACGGTGTTCGGTGGGTAGAAGAGGTACTGCGTTCCTTTAACATTCACGAAGAAAGCATGCAGTCGCTTTCCGGACGCATCATAGAAATTGCGCAAAAAATTCACAATAACGATAAAGGGGACGATATGACGGTGATTGCATTAAAGCTGGAAAAAGCACAATAGGAAATAAAAAACACTTTCCTTTTTTAATAATTCGTAGTATACTGTTTTTATATGATAGGGGAGGTGTTTGTATGAACCGTATGAGTAAATGGTTGTTATTGTTTGTAACGGTGATCCTGTTGTTTTCACTCAGCGGTTGTACGGCAATCGGTATCGATGTTGAAAACCAAATGCATCCTCCTAAAAACAACGGTGAACAAGAGTTGTTGCAAGAAGCATTGGATACGTATATATCGCAAAACAACATCACCCAATATTCCCTTAAATACCCAAGCGGCGGAAACTATCTTTCGGCCTTTATTTTGTTAAGTGATCTTCAGCCTCCGACCTACGTTTCTACTTCTACACAAGAGACGGTTACGCACTATACAGGGGCAGAAGATTTTTGCATCGCCTTTTATCAACCGGATATGGAGGGGGCTAACACACATATTCATTTGTTGCGTAACATTGAAGGGGAGTGGGTGTCCGTTTCCGATATTGAAGGGCGTGGAAGTACTCTTGCACAAGTAGATTTTGCGGATCTGGACGGCGATTCTTTTCCGGAATTGTTAATTGGTTGGAATTTGTACAACACCAAAGACCGCATCTTATATGTTTACTCGATAAATAATACGCTAAAGGAACTTTCAACAACCGAAATATACACATCCATGGTGGTTAGCGATCTTACGGCGGACGGGGCAGACGATTTGCTGTTGCTTACCATTGATCCCATTACCGACCTTCTTTCTGCAAACTTGTTTTCTTACAGATCACAAAAATTGTCCGTTGTCGGGTGGACGGATGTGGATACCGACGTTTTGTCCATCGGTGATTCGTTGATGTCTATTTTTGCGGATAATACACGCGGTGTGTTTGTAGATGTGTACAAGGAGCCAAATGCAACGGTTACTCAACTACTTATCTGGAAAGATGAGTTTTTGCAATCACCTTTTTACTCTTCTTCTGAACCGACGAATTCTCTTACTGCGCGTCCTTTTTTGCTAAATTGCCGTGATGTTGATGAAGACGGAATCGTAGAATGGCCGGTTGTTTCTGATTTGCAAGACGATAATTTAACTGCAACGAATGTTTGTTGGGAAACACAGTGGTATTATTACGACATTATTCGCAATAAAATTTTGTTTGATTTTGATTCGGTTGTCAATACAAATGACGGATACGTTTTGAAATTAACTGATGCGTTTCCCAAGGAATTTACGGTTGTTTATGATGAGGAAAATCACATTGCCGATTTTGTTGCAACAGATAAGAACGGTGATGCGGAAAGTTCTTCAAGATCTTTTCTGAAGATTCAAACGACGACCAGCAATAAAAAAACAGAACTGCCGGATGGATTTACCTTCTTCGATTCAAGCGATTCGCTGTATTTTTCCGTTTGGTACAGTGAAGAACTTACTGTCACGGTGGAAGAAATTCGGTATTTGTTTTCTTTGATCTAAGGAGGTGTAAATGTGCGCTGTGTTTTGGTGTGTGAAGACGAAAAAGCGATTCGTGAAATTATTTTAATCAATTTGCGACGGCACGGCTACGAGGTTTTAGAAGCGGCCAGTGGTGAGGAAGCATTGCAACTGTATTCGAAATATGCAGAAAAAATACAAATCGCCTTGCTGGATGTAATGCTACCCGGTGTGGATGGTTTTACGGTGTGCAAAACATTACGACAACAAAGTACCTCGTTAGGGATCATTATGTTGACGGCACGTACCCAAGAAAATGAAAAAGTCGGTGCTTTGAAATTGGGCGCGGATGATTATGTCACAAAGCCATTCAGCCCTTCCGAGTTGATTGCGCGCATTGAGGCACTCTCGCGGCGCATCGGGAATCCTACGCAGGATGCTTCATATACTATCCGCAATCTTGTTTCGGGTGCTTTCACCATAGATTTGCGTAATCGTTTATTGTTAAAAAACGGTTCGGCCATTGAGTTGACACATGTGGAGTTTCAGATGTTGCAATATTTCTTTGAAAACCCTGAAAAGCCGTTAAGTCGCGCCGATATTTTGCACCGAGTGTGGGGCAATGACTATTACGGGGAAGAAAAAGTGGTGGACGTCAACGTCCGCCGTTTGCGTATGAAAATCGAAGATGACCCCTCGCAACCGCGGTATATTCAAACCGTTTGGGGTTGCGGTTACCAATGGAGTGTTCATTGATTTAAGGACTGATAAATGAAAGGAGGACAAAACGATGCGATTTAAACGGGTTATCCGTCGGTGGATGGTAAACGGTCTTGGCGTTGTTTTGGTTCTTCTTTTGATTTTAGAATTAACAATGGCGATTGTTGTTCAGTCATATTATTACCAGCAAGTACAAAACAATCTGTATACACGCGCAAAATCGTTATGCGATATTGTAGAAACTTACATTAACCGAGGGGATTTTCAATTTCGCGACGGTGTGCACAGTTTTGTGGAGGAGTTTCCTGAAAAGGAAATGATGGAACTACAGTTTATCAGTGCTTCCGGTAAAATATTGGCGAGCTCCACCGGCTTTATCCCGGAAACGGATTCTTTGACCGATTTTCAACAAGCGATTCAAAGCCACTTTCTCGGAGGGGAAACGCGAGCCGCATGGGTAGGGAAGAACGCTACCGGAGAAAAGGTGAGTGCGGTAACGGTGCTTGTTTTTGAAAATGATGCAACGTTATGCGGCGCAGTACGGTGTGTAACGGCTATGGAGACGGTGGATCAACAGATTGTCTTGTTGATTTCGGTATTGATTTTATTTGGTATCGCCGTATTGTTTTTTGTCGTGTTATCCAGTTCGTACTTTATCAGCACGATCTTAAAGCCCTTGATGGAGATCGGGAACACCGCAAAAAAGATCGCACAGGGCGATTATTCCTGCCGTATTGAGAAGCAGTTTGATGACGAGATTGGAGAATTATGTGACACGGTAAACGATATGGCGGAGGAAATTTCAGCGGCCGGTCGTTTACAAAACGAGTTTATCCGTTCGATCTCACATGAACTTCGCACACCCTTGACTGCGATTAAAGGCTGGAGTGATACTTTGCGCGAAGATGGGTTGGACGATAAGGAATTAGCAGCAAAAGGGTTGGAAATCATCAGTGGCGAAACCGACAGGCTTTCCCATATGGTAGAAGAGCTGTTGGATTTTTCGCGCATTCAGCAGGCAGTGAAGGTTGCCACTTTCGAAAAATTGGATGTGTTTGCCGAAGTAGAGGAAACAGCCTTCCTGTTTAAAGACCGCGCACACCGTGAAGGATTGGAACTGCAATGCGTTTGCCAAGAGGAACTGCCACCGATACGTGGTGACAAAGCGCGTTTGAAGCAAGTGTTTTCCAATATTTTGGACAATGCGATCAAATATTCGCGAGAATACGGATTTATTCGTGTGGAAGCAGCCTGTGTGAACGATACGGTACAAATTGTTTTCAGTGATAACGGCATTGGTATTTCTGCTGCGGCATTGCCAAATGTAAAAAACAAGTTTTATCGCGCAAACAATCAAAAACCCGGCTCGGGAATCGGATTGGCGGTTGCAGATGAAATTATACAAGCGCACGGCGGATCTTTAGAGTTGGAAAGCGCAGAAAATAAGGGGACAGTCGTAACGGTTACGTTGCCCATTACAAAAGGTGAGGAATCATAAATTGAAAAAAGAAAATACAAACAAAAAAACGTCCATCGGCGGGCAAGCGCTAATTGAAGGTGTTATGATGCGCGGCCCCCATAAAACGGCAATGGCCGTGCGCCATACATCTGGGGAAATTGTAAAAGAAGAATGGGAAAACTCCGTTTCCGATAAACCGCACTTGCGGAAGATTCCGTTCTTTCGCGGTGTTTATAATATGATTGATTCGCTTAAAATCGGGTATAAATGTTTAATGCGTTCGGCCGAACTTGCCGGTTTGGAAGATGACGCGGATCCTAACAAAAAAGACGATTCTCGCCTAATGTCGATCCTGATGATTATCAGTTCTGTTTTGGGATTGGTGTTATCCTTAGGCTTGTTTTTATATTTACCTGCATTTTTATATGCCTGCTTAGCCACTTTATTAGACAGCGCCGCAAGTACCGATTTTTGGTCTTCCAATGCAGTGTTGCGCGGTATTTTCGAGGGAGTATTACGTCTTGCTATTTTCCTTGGGTATTTGCTTTTGGTATCGCTGATGAAAGATATTCGCCGCGTGTTTATGTATCACGGCGCGGAACACAAAACAATTTTTTGTTATGAGCGTGGGGAAGAGTTGACGGTTGAAAACGTACGCAAACAAAAACGCTTTCATCCGCGTTGCGGCACGTCGTTTATGGTGCTTATGCTGTTGGTGGGTATGATCATATCCATTTGTATTCAAGTTGACGTGGTGTGGTTGCGCACTCTTATCAAATTTGCGTTGTTGCCTTTAACGGTTGGCGTTGGTTATGAGTTGATTAAGTTGGCGGGCCGTAAAGACAACTGGTTAACGCGCCTTATTTCGGCTCCCGGCTTGTGGATTCAACGCTTGACAACCAAAGAACCGGACGATGCCATGATCGAGTGTGCTATTGAGGCGTTCTTGGCGGTCGTCCCGGAAGATATGAAATCGGATGAATGGTAATATGACGGTTAAAGAAATTTTTAAAATTACTGAAAAAAAGTTATACGAAAGCGGATGCGAAACCGCCTCTTTCGACGCTACGTGTATTTTGGAAGATATCGGCCAAATCGGGCGAGGGAGGTTAAACGCAAGACGTGATGAGACTTTGCCGCAAACTCTTGAACATGCCGTGTTGGAAGCCGCTAAACGGCGCGCTGACGGATATCCTTTGCAATATTTGCTGGGAACGTGGGATTTTTTAGGGTTGACGTTGGAAATAGGCGAGGGGGTGTTAATCCCCCGCCCGGAAACGGAATTGTTATGCGAGGAAGTGGTGCGGCGTGTTCAGGCGCGTGCCTATTCTGATTCGATTTCGCTTGTTGATTTGTGCGCAGGCAGCGGTTGTGTCGGTTTGGGAATTGCCTCTTTGTTGCCGGATGTTCCCATGTCAATCTTTGAATTTGAACTTTCGGAAAATGCCTTCCCGTATCTTCAAAAAAATATTCAGCGGTATGCTCCGCAAAAGGCAAGCGCCATTTTATCCGACATAATAACACAAAGTGCACAATTCGATGGTCCGATTGATGTCTTGGTATCAAATCCACCGTACATTCCGACGGCCAATTTATCAACACTGCAACGCGAGGTTCAATTTGAGCCTTCCATGGCCTTGGACGGCGCAGAGGACGGCCTTATGTTTTATCACGCAATTGCAGATCGGTGGTTGCCTAAATTGGCATCAGGCGGCATTGCCGCCGTCGAGATTGGAATAGGGCAGTCGTCCGCTGTTTCGGAGCTCTTTTCTTTGAACGGTTTGTC
>JAZULW010000106.1:0-3686 GCA_045603285.1 Acutalibacteraceae bacterium
ATGTTGAGTAACTTCACCGATACCGCCGCCGTTTACGGTGTAGCGAACACCTTTATAGCAAAGTTCACCGATGGGCGACACAACCGCGGCGGTGCCGCAACCCCACGCTTCTTCGAGCGTACCGTCTTGCATGGCTTTGGATAGTTCGTCGATGGTGATGAGGCGCTCGGACACGGTGTAGCCCTCATTTTTGAGCACTTCAATGCAGGATTTGCGGGTGATACCGGGCAAGATGGAGCCCGAAAGCATCGGGGTGACAATCTCGCCGGCGATTTTGAACATCACGTTCATGGCGCCGACTTCTTCGATGTATTGGCGCTCCACGCCGTCCAGCCAAAGCACTTGCGAATAGCCTTGCTTGGCAGCGCGTTCGCCTGCACGGGTGCTGGCCGCATAGTTGCCGCCGCATTTGGCATAGCCCGTACCGCCGCGAACGGCACGAACGTCTTCATCCTCAATCATAATTTTGACGGGGTTGATGCCTTCTTTGTAGTAACTGCCTACGGGCGAAGCAATAATAACAAACGTGGCGTTGTGCACTCCGTGAACACCAAGGCTTTCGTCGTTACCATAGAGGAACGGACGCAGATACAGCGAGGTGCCGGGGGCGGAGGGCGTCCAGTCTTGCTCCAATTTCACAAAGGTAGTCAGCACTTCCAGCGCCACGTCTTCGGGAATGGTGGGCAAGCACAAACGCTCGGCCGAGTTGTTCAGGCGGCGGATGTTTTCCATCGGACGGAACATCTGCACCCGGCCGTCGGCACGGCGGTAGGCTTTAAGGCCCTCAAAAATCTCCGCACCATAGTGCAACACGGTGGACGCGGGATGCAGCGCGATGGGGCCGAACGGCACAATGCGGGCATCGTACCAACCTTTATCGGCGGCATAGTCCATCATCAACATATGGTCAGTAAAAATCTTGCCGAAACCGAGCGTACTGCTATCGGGTTTCTCTTTGGGGCAAGTGGTTTTGGTAATGGTGATTTCCACGGTTAAGCCTCCTCTTGATACGCGGCGCCGAGCTGCATCGCTTTTAAGTTGACTTCCAACATATCGGCACGTTTGGCGGAGATGACCTTGCCGAGTGCACGGCGCAGACCTTCTTCGTTGTCCTCGCCAAACACGTGAAGCAATTTGCCGGCTATAATCATATTGGCAAGGGTGGGGGTGCCGTTTTCACCCGCCAAACGGGTGGCGGGAATGTAGTATACGTGCACGTCATCACGTTTCACTTTGCGCTCGATGAGCGTGGAGTCGGCAAAAATGTAGCCGCCGGGCGCTACTTCGGATTCGTATTTATCCAGCGACGGCAAGTTCATCGCGATGAGCACATCGGGGTTGGACACAATGGGAGAACCCACTTGTTCATCGCTGATGATGACACCGCAACTGGCGGTGCCGCCGCGCATTTCGGGGCCGTAGGACGGCAACCAACTGACTTGTTTTTCTTCCATCAAGCCTTTGTAGGCAAGGAATTTGCCGACGAACAGAATGCCCTGTCCGCCGAAACCGGAAAACAGATATTGTCTGGTGCTCATTTGTTTTCCTCCTGTTCTGCCGAACGGTCTTTATACACACCCAACGGATAGTACGGCAACATATGCTCGTCGATCCATTGGAGGGCGGCTTGCGGCGTCATACCCCAGTTCGTCGGGCAAGAAGACACCACTTCCACCAGCGAGAAACCTTTGCCGTCCACCTGGTTTTGGAACGCCTTTTTAATGGCGGCTTTGGCACGGCGAATGTTTTTGACGTTGTTCACGGTGACGCGTTCGAGGTATTCGGGGCCTTCCAATTGCGCAAGCATCTCGCACACACGCACGGGATATCCGCACAGTTGCGGGTCACGGCCGTAGGGCGAGGTTTGCGTGACTTGGCCAACAAGGGACGTGGGCGCCATTTGGCCGCCGGTCATACCATAGATGGCGTTGTTGACGAAAATAACGGTGATGTTTTCGTTGCGCGCCGCGGCGTGCACGGTTTCGGCCATGCCGATGGAAGCAAGGTCGCCGTCGCCTTGGTAGGTAAACACGATGTGGTTTTCCGGGTCGGCACGTTTGACACCCGTTGCCACTGCCGGTGCACGGCCGTGGGCGGCTTCGATGGTGTCACAGTTGAAATAGTTGTATGCGAACACGGAGCAACCAACCGGCGCAATACCGATGGTTTTGCCTTCAATGCCGAGTTCGTCGATGACTTCGGCGACCAAACGGTGAATGATACCGTGGGTACAACCGGGGCAATAGTGCATCGGCACGTCCGCCAACGCATGGGGTTTATCAAACACGACCATTATCGGGCACCTCCGTTTTCATTTGCTTCCCGAATGGCGGCAAGCACTTGTTCGGGCGAAGGAATCATACCGCCGGCACGGTTACACAGTGCGACGGGAGCTTTGCATTCGATAGCAAGACGTACGTCTTCGATCATTTGACCCATCGACAGTTCCACGCTGATGAAGTTCTTCACGTGGGTGATGGCTTTTTTGAAGGGCGCTGTCGGGAACGGCCACAAGGTGATGGGACGGATAAGACCGACTTTGATGCCTTGTTTGCGCGCTTCGTTGATGGCGTTTTTGGACACACGCGCGGCAATGCCGAAGGCGACCACGCAAATATCCGCATCGTCCATCCTATACTCTTCATACATCGCTTCGTTCTCTTCAATGTAACGGTATTTCTCGTAACGGTCGAAGTTAAACTTTTCGAGTTCTTCGGGCGAGAGGAACAGGGAGTTAACAATGTTATGTTCGCGCGCCAGTTTCGTACCGGTGGTTGCCCACGGTTTTTCGGGTGCGGGTTTTACTTCCAAATCGAGTGCAACGGGTTCCATCATTTGGCCCATCGTGCCATCCGCCAACACCATGGCGGTCATACGGTAGGTATCCGCAAGTTCAAACCCTTTGATGGTGAGTTCCGCCATTTCCTGCACGGAAGAGGGGGCGAGCACCAACATACGGAAGTCACCGTGTCCGCCGCCTTTGGTGGCTTGGAAATAGTCGGCCTGACTGGGTTGGATGCCGCCCAGACCGGGGCCACCGCGTTGCACGTTGACCACGAGGGACGGCAGATCCGCGCCTGCAAGGTAGGACAAGCCTTCGCTTTTGAGCGAAATGCCGGGGCTGGACGAGGAGGTCATGACGCGTTTGCCCGTGGCGGCCACACCGTACACCATATTGATGGCGGCAATTTCGCTTTCCGCTTGCAGAAACACACCGCCGATTTTGGGCATACGCTTGGCCATATAGGCGGCGATTTCCGTTTGCGGGGTGATGGGATATCCAAAATAGTGACGGCAACCGGCAATGATCGCCGCTTCGGCAATGGCCTCGTTGCCTTTCATTAACACTTTATCTGCCATGACACTCACCTCTCTACCTTAATGATACAGTCGGGGCACATCATCGCACACGCCGCACAACCGACACAGGCTTCTTGGTCGATGATTTCGGCGGGATGGTGCCCTTTTTTGTTGATCGCATCGGGGGCAAGGCGCAACAAACGCTTGGGACAAGCATCGACGCACAAACCGCAACCTTTGCAATTGTCTGTTTTGAAGGTTAATTTTGCCATTGAAGTTTCCTCCTTATACAACTCTGCGCTGCAATTGCAGTGGGTAGAGATTTGAGATTTTGTCTTGTAATTCATCGTAGAGCGACGCCTCCACCGTGGTCATTACAAGCGGTA
>JAZULW010000107.1:0-2399 GCA_045603285.1 Acutalibacteraceae bacterium
GCCGCTTTGTGTGATATTGACATCTATTCCGGCAATGACGACCTCATTGTGCCGATGATGTCGCTTGGTGCTAAGGGCGTGATTTCGGTGTTGTCCAACGTGATTCCGCGTGAAACGCACGAGATGTGCGCCGCGTGGTTAAGCGGCGACGTGGAAACCGCCAAACGGTTGCAACTCACCTACTTGGATTTGGTGAACGCCTTGTTTATGGACGTAAATCCCATCCCCGTAAAAGAAGCGCTGAATCAAATGGGGTTTGCGGTTGGCGATTGTCGGTTGCCGCTTTATGAGATGGGCGACGAGATGAAACAAAAATTAGCAACCGTATTGAAACGTTATTCCCTCATATAAGGAGGAGTCCCGATGACTCGAATTTTATTGTGCGGATGCAACGGCAAAATGGGCCGTGCGGTAACCGCTTGTGTCGCTACTCGTAACGACTGCGAAATTGTGTCCGGTGTGGATGTAAACACCGCTGTGTTAAACGATTATCCCGTTTTCCCCTCCCCTGCTGATTGCACCGCGCAGGTCGATGTGATCATCGATTTTTCCCATCCTTCGTGTTTAAACGGAATCTTGGAATATGCCGCTCACCATCACACGCCGGCCGTTATTTGCACCACCGGTTTGTCTGACGAACAACAAGCCGCCGTGCAAAACGCTGCGGAACAAACGGCTATTTTTTTCAGTGCCAATATGTCACTCGGCGTGAGTTTGCTTGCGGAATTGGCGAAAAAAGCCGCCGCCGTTCTCGGCACGGATTTTGATGTGGAAATCATCGAGAAACACCACAATCAAAAGGTGGATGCCCCTTCGGGCACTGCGCTGATGCTTGGCGATGCGGTGCGCGAAGGTCTGCCGTATGAAGCCAACTACGTGTTTGACCGCCACGCCGTGCGCCAAAAACGGGATGCACACGAGATCGGCTTTAGTTCCATCCGCGGCGGCACCATTGTAGGGGAACACGACGTGTTGTTTGCCGGCCGTGACGAATGTATCACGCTTTCCCACTCGGCCACTTCCAAGCAGGTTTTTGCAGTGGGTGCCGTCAATGCGGCGGTGTTTTTGAACGGCAAGCCTGCCGGTTCATACAGTATGAAAGATTTGGTGAAATAAAACGGAAAACGGAGGGAGCAAACGCTCCCTCCGTTTTTTGAAACCGCGCTTATTTGCGCTCAAAGGATTGGCAGTCTACACACTCACACACCGTCGGGTTGCTTTCGTGCGTACCGACTTTGATGCTGTTGAGCGAGCAATAGTTTTCCACACCGCAATGGTAACGGCATTGGTCTACCGTGCAATGAATGGAACGGTTTTCTTGACAGTTGGCCATTTGTGTCCCCTCCTTTATTTGGTTTCACTGATAGTATGGCCTGTTGCGTTGCAAATAAACAAAAAATCGTTGCGAATTTTGCCCACACCTCATAAGGAGATTTTATTGTTCTAGAAAACTGCGAAGCACCTTAAAAAGAAATCTTTGAGTGCAAGAAAAGGAAAAAAGCAAGGATAATGCTGACGCATATCGAGGCTTTTTGAGGCATAATTGTGCCAAAAGTTTCTCTTTTAAGGAAATGCTGTCTTATGGGATGTGGGCGTTTTTGCACAACGATTTTTATTATTAGCGAATCCCGTATACCAACCAAATGTAGATATACGCGGGAACGATGGCGGTCAATGTGAACGGGATACCGATTTTGAAGAAATCTTTATTTTTTACGGTATAGCCTTCTTTACGCAAAATACCGATACCCGTTATATTAGCGGAAGCCCCGATGGGCGTGCAATTGCCGCCAAGCGTAGCACCCGACAACAAGCCAAAATAAAGAGGTGTGGGATCTACGCCCAGTTCGGCAGCCAAACCCGCTACAATGGGAATCATCGTTGCCACATACGGAATATTGTCGATAAACGCAGAAATGAGCACCGAAGCCCACACGACGACCGTGTAGAGCAAAAAGATGTTTCCGCCCCCCATATTGGCGAGGAGTTCTGCCGCCGCTTTGATCACACCTGCTTCAGCGATACCGCCGATCATCAAGAAAAGGCCAAGTAAAATACCGATGGTGGTAAAATCAATTTCTTTGAGCGGTTTCACAACCGAGGATATGGTTTTTTTACGGATACAGGTATACACAAGGCCAATCACCAACAATATACAACAAATAAGGCCGTTGGTGATATCCGGTTTGTTCGGCACAAAGGATGCCACGATCAAGAGTAGCAACGCACAAACGAGCAAGAACGTCGGCACCAAATCGGTCACCTTCGTGCGATCGTTTTTCGTTGTTAGCGACTTGATTTCTTTTCGGAAAATCACAAGCAAGATGAGTGCCGAAAGAACTGCACCGAGTTCAACCGCAAAGAAGATACTGGGCTTTCCTTTATACCAGAAGAAATCC
>JAZULW010000108.1:0-14426 GCA_045603285.1 Acutalibacteraceae bacterium
GGCGGGCGCCGAGAACAAGGTGCCAACGGTGTAAACAAGGTACGCAACGGTAAAGCCGACGGCCAGCTGAAGGCCCATACCGCCCCAGAGCCATTTGCTGCTCTTCATTTCGGCATTCATCGCGCCGATAGCCGCAAAACAAGGCGGCGTATAGAGGTTAAACATTAAATACGCAAGTGCGGCGATCTTGGTGATGGCCATCACACCGGCAACCTCTGCACCGGCACCTTCCAACAAAGAGAGTTCTTCGGAATCGATCAAATTTTCAAGACCGACAAAGCACACGGCCAACGTACCCACGACGTTTTCTTTCGCAATAAAACCCGTGATAGCAGCAGCAGCCAGTTGCCACGAAAGGACACCGACGATCGGCACAAGCAAATAAGCGAACGGGCCGGCAATAGACGCCAAGATGGAGGAATCGGCCGTTTCGGCAACGCGGAAAGACCAGTTAAACGTTTGCATAATTTGGACAACGGTATTGCACAGCAAAATGATGGTGGCAGCTTTAACAATATAGGCCCAACCACGGCTGCACATCGATTTAAAGGCACCCCAAAGCGAAGGCACTTTGTATTCGGGCAATTCAATGATAAAGTACGATTTTTTGGCTCTGTTTCCGGTGATGGCGTTGATCAGCAACGCACCGAGGAAAATAAGCACGATACCCGACAGATACATCAGCGTGCTCACCCAACCGGCATTATCAAAAAAAGCACCGGCAAATAACGAGATAACGGGAATCTTGGCGCCACACGGCATAAAGGGAGCAAACATAGCGGTAGCGCGACGTTCACGCTCGTTGCGAATGGTACGGCTGGCCATAATACCGGGCACGGCGCAACCAATGGTGATAACGAACGGAATGACCGATTTGCCGGACAAACCAACTTTTTTAAAGATGGGGTCGAGCACCACGGCCACGCGGGACATATAACCGCAGTCTTCCAAAATGGCAATGAGGAAATACATCACCATCACGAGCGGTAAAAAACCGATAACCGCGATGGCACCGCCGATAACACCGTCCACCAACAAGGCGGATAACAACGGGTTGGCATTTTGAAGAAGATCGCCTACCCACCCCTGAAACATTTCGAGCAAAGTAACCAGACCGGGGATCGTAAAACCGGACTCAAATTCGTACCCCTCGGCAATCCAGGTGCCGAGCGTGGTCTGCGATATGTAAAACACAAGGAACATCACAACCGCGAAGATCGGGATACCAAGCCATTTATTGGTGAGTACCGCATCGATCCTATCGCTGAAATTACGATCTTTGGTAAGGATCTTCCGATTTTCTACCTGTTTTACAATCGCGTTAACAAACGCAAAACGTTTACGATCAGCCTCGCGCACCGCTTTTTTGTCGGCAAAGTCTACCGGCCCCTGCGCATACGGTGCGGTCTGTGTTTTGCCACGTTGTGCCAAGGCGGTCTCCACCACGGTTTTCAGGCCTTCCGACGAAGTGGATATCGTGTTGACAACGGGACAGCCGAGCTTTGCAGATAAGGCCGCCGCATCAATCTTCGTTTCTTTTTTCTCATTGATATCACTCTTGTTGAGCGCCACCACTACGGGAATACCGAGTTCCAACAACTGCGTAGTAAAAAACAAACTACGGCTCAGATTGGTAGCATCCACAATGTTGATGATCGCATCGGGCGCTTCTCCTTTAACGTAATCACGCGTAATGCTCTCTTCACTTGTAAAGGGCGACATCGAATAGGCACCCGGAAGGTCTACCGCGATCACCTGTTCCCCTCCACCGTAATATACCTTCTTAATAGGATGTTCTTTTTTATCTACCGTAACACCCGCCCAGTTTCCCACTTTTTCATTGCTTCCCGTTAGGGCGTTGTACATGGTGGTTTTTCCGGAGTTAGGATTTCCTGCAAGAGCAATTCTCATTCTGCTTCCTCCTTCTTTTTTCGACCAACTTCGCCAATCGGTTAGCGACTGCTAACTCTTCGGCAAAAAAGAATCGGCATATTGCCGATCAAATATGTATCGCATTCGCCAATTGATTATCAATGTTATAGCGACTGTCCTTCACGGAAATGACACAACTGCTTTTTAAGCGGGAAACAACCGTGATGGTTTCGCCACTGTAGCAACCAAGAGAAAACAAGAATGCATCCAGTTCTTCATCGTCCGTTTCGATTCGTTCGATGACATACTCTTCCCCTAAAACTGCTTGCTGTAATGTCATTCGTATTCACCGCTTTTAAAGAAAATAATGGCAGAAGTTAGCCTCTGCTAACTTCTGCCATTATAATCGCTTTTACAGTATTTGTCAAGACCTTTTTAAGAATTTTTCTTTATTTTTCCGTCACATCCGTAACCGTGTAACCGGCAGCCTCTACCGCCGTTTTCAACTGATCTGCCGTTGCAGAAAAACCGCTTACGGTAGCGATCCCTTTTTCAAGATCCACGAAAACGGGAACGTTGGCCACTGCCGTCAGGGCATCCTCCACGTGTTTTTGGCAACGGGGGCACATCATCCCTTCAATCGTCAACACGATCATTGTCATCTTCTCCTTTTCCTTTTCCTTTTTCTTTTGCCGCGGTGCAACGCGGTGGAACCATTTTAAGCGCAAGGCATTGGAGACCACAAAAATACTGCTGCAACTCATCGCGGCGGCGGCAAACATCGGGGTGAGCCGCCATCCGAACAACGGCTCAAACACACCTGCCGCGAGCGGAATACCCAAACAATTGTAAAAGAAGGCCCAAAACAGATTTTGCCGGATGTTGCGTATCACGGCACGGCTCAATCGAATGGCGGTAGGAACGTCGCGCAGGTCACTTTTCATCAATACCACCGAGGCGCTTTCCACCGCAATATCGGTGCCCGCCCCAATGGCGATACCGACATCGGCACTGACAAGAGCCGGGGCATCGTTGATGCCGTCCCCCACCATAGCAACGGTTTTTCCCGTTTGGCGCAACCGCGTGATTTCACGCTCCTTGTCCGCCGGCAACATCTCGGCCGTAACACCTGAAAACGGCAATTGTTTGGCTATCGCCTTAGCGGTACGTTTACGGTCGCCCGTCAACATATACACGTCCACGTTCATACGGCGCAACTCCGCAATGGCTTCGGCACTTTCCGCACGCACCACATCGGCTACGGCAATGATACCGCACAAAGCCCCGTTTTGCGCAAACAACAGCGGGGTTTTTCCCTCGTCTGCCAACGTATTGAGTGTGGAAACGTAGGCCGTGATATCGACGTTGTGTTCCTCCATCAAGCGTCCGTTTCCGCCCAAGCAGCGCACTCCGTTGCACGTTGCCGCAATGCCTTTCCCCACAAAAGTTTCAAAGCACTCCACCGGGGCGGGGACAATACCGCGTCGATTACTTTCGGCCAGCACCGCCGCCGACAACGGATGTTCGCTTTTGCTTTCAAGACCCGCCGCCAATTGCAGCAATTCCTCTTCCTTAAGCGAAAACGGAAGTATGTCCGTTACGGTGGGAGTTCCCGTGGTGACGGTTCCCGTTTTATCGAGGACTACACAATTGATGTTGTGGGCGGTCTCGAGTGCTTCGCCCGATTTAAACAAAATACCTTGTTGTGCACCTTTCCCCGTGCCCACCATGATGGCCACGGGCGTGGCAAGACCAAGCGCACACGGGCACGAAATCACCAACACGCATACGGCATAGGAAAGCGCGTCTTCAAACGGTGCACCAACCGATAGCCACACCGCACCCGTAACAAGGGCGATGAGCATCACCGCCGGCACAAAGATGCGTGCGACGGCATCCGCCGTTTTGGCAATGGGGGCTTTCTCTGCCCCCGCTTGTTCGACCAAGTGGATGATTTGGGAAAGGGTGGTATCCTCCCCCACCCGCGTGGCACGAAAACGAACAAATCCCGTTTTGTTGATCGTGCCGCTGACAAGGGTATCCCCCGTTTCTTTCAAAACGGGTAAACTTTCCCCCGTGATGGCCGATTCATCTACCGTGGTGTGACCTTCCAGCATGACACCGTCTACGGGGATACGACCACCCGGACGCACGACGATAATATCTCCAACCGCAATTTGTTCCACCGCTACCGTAACCTCGATACCATCCCGCTCCACCACGGCGGTATCGGGTGCCAACTGCATCAATTTTTCCAATGCTTCGGTGGTTTTGCTTTTGGAACGGCTTTCCAAATATTTGCCGAAGGTGATGAGTGCCACGATCATACCCGCCGATTCAAAATACAAATCGTGGTGATAGCGTGCAACCAATTCTATATCGCCGATGCCCAGCCCGTAGGCCATACGGTAGAGTGCAAACACACCATATACCAACGAGGCAAGCGAACCCACCGACACCAGCGTATCCATATTGGGGTTGCCGCGAAACAAAGCGGGAAGCCCTTTTTCAAAATAGGCGCGGTTTAAGTAAACGATGGGCAAACACAACAGCAGTTGCGTTAGCGCAAAATTAACCGCCCCTGCGTGCCCGCTCATAAACGAGGGCATCGGCACCCCTAGCATATGCCCCATTGACACGGTCATTAACAACACCAAAAACACCAGCGACCATATTAGACGGCGTTTCATATCGTTGTCGGTTTTCCTTACAGAGGCCGATGCTTTTTTTGTTTGATCGGCCTCATTTTTGACACCATACCCTGCTTCTATGACGGCGGCGGTAATAGACGCTGCATCCGTTTGCGTTTCGTCGAATTCCACCATCATCGACGCGGTGAGCAAATTGACTTCCACCGCCGACACGCCTTTCACGGCTTTCACCGCTTTTTCTACGTGGGCCGAACAGGCAGAACAGGTCATCCCCGTGACAGAAAAACGTTGTTTCAAGCGTATCACTCCTTGTGAATGAGGCATACCGCGTGGGCCGCGATACCCTCACCCGTGCCCGTAAAACCGAGGCCCTCCTCGGTGGTGGCTTTCACACTGATTTGCTCCACCGCCATACCGCAAGCCGAAGCCAAGTTGCGGCGCATTTCGGCAATGTACGGGCGCAGTTTGGGTGCTTGCGCCAACACGGTGGCATCGATATTCGAAAGAGCATACCCCTCACGGCGCAACATCGCGCAGACCACCGACAGCAGTTTTAAACTGTCGGCATTTTTGTAGGTGGGGTCGTTATCGGGAAACCAAGCGCCGATATCGTCCATCGCCGCCGCACCGAGAAGAGCATCGGCAATGGCATGCGCGAGCACGTCCGCATCGGAATGCCCGAAAAGACCCTTTTCATACGGGACGGTGACACCGCCCAAAATAAGGGCACGCCCTTCTACCAAACGGTGAACATCGTATCCGTGACCGATTCTCATATCTTTCACTCCTTTAATTCCTGTAACACTTCACACACGTACGCATATGTCCGCGCCACCGAAGGAACCGACAAGCGCTCGCGCGCGGTGTGAATATCCTGCATATCCGGGCCGATGGAAACGGCATCCAACCCCTCTAATTTTTCCGAAAGCAACCCACATTCCAACCCCGCGTGAATGATGTCAACAACGGGTTCTTGACCGTACAAACGGCGGTACGTGGCTATCATTGTATCCCGCAAGGGCGAATGTGCGCGGTATTCCCATGCGGGATAATGCCCGTGCGTTTCACAGACACCGCCAAATGCGGCGGCAACTTCGTCCAGTTGTTGCAACAAGGCGGTTTTATCCGCACCTACACTGCTGCGTACCGCAAAGGTGGCATTTAGCGTATCTTCCAAGCGAAGCACACCGAGGTTGAGGGACGTTTGCACCAAACCTTCCACATCGGCACTCATCTTGATGATTCCGTTCGGCACGGTGGCCAGAAATGCCGCGACACGACGGGAACTGTCGGTTGTCAATGCCGTTTCTGCAGCGGCGATGTCCGTAACCGTGAGTGTCAAGTCGGGGTCGGTTTTAGGCGCGTGTTGCTTCGCAAACAGAGCCGCTTTGGCGGTGATATCCGCCTTTGTGGCAAGCACACACACCGCTTCACGCGGGATGGCATTATCCTTGTTGCCGCCGCTGACCGATACCACACGGTATTCTGCAGACAACGACTGTAAAAATTGGCCTAAGGTGACACAGGCATTCAGACGGCCTTTATCGATCTCCACACCCGAATGACCGCCGATAAGCCCCGACACACGCACCTGTACGCACGGCAAGAAACACGTCTCTTTTTCAACAGGCAACGTGATATGCGCGCGAGCGCCACCGGCGCACCCCACCGTCAACACACCTTCGTTTTCGGAATCCAGATTGATAAGGCGGCGGCCGCAAAGCACTGTGCCGTTTAGTCCTACCGCGCCGTCCATGCCCGTTTCCTCGTCGGTGGTAAACAAGATTTCCAAAGGCGGATGTTGAAGCGTGTTGTCCTCCAATATAGCAAGCGCCATGGCCACGGCAATGCCGTCATCGCCGCCGAGCGTGGTGCCGTTTGCCCACACCCATTCTCCGTCGGTGTTGAGCGAAAGGCCGTCGGTTTCCATATTGATGTTACAGGCAGGGTCTTGCTCACACACCATATCCAAATGCCCTTGCAACACCACCGTGGGCGCCTGTTCGTACCCGCTTGAGGCAGGTTTACGAATCACCACGTTGTAAAATTCATCTTGCTCACATTCCAGTCCGAGGGAACGCGCCGTGTTGACACACCACTCGCTAATAGCAGCACAGTTGCCCGAGCCGTGGGGAATGCGGCAAAGTTCTTCAAAATAGTGAAATACCCGTGCGGGTTTTACGTGTTCCAACATACTGCTACCTCACAATTTGGCATCGTACCACGTTTTGCCAACGTTCACATCCGCGCGCAACCGCACCGAAAGAGATACGGCTCGTTCCATTTCTTCACGCAGAATGTGTGCCGCTTGTTCGGCATCTTGTTCGGCGGCTTCGACGATCAGTTCGTCGTGCACCTGCAAGATAAGCGTGGCATCCACCTTTTCCGCTTGCAACCGTTCGTGAACGCGAATCATGGCAATTTTGATGATATCCGCGGCCGTGCCTTGGATGGGCATATTTCGTGCCACACGCTCACCAAACGAGCGCATCATCGCGTTGGAAGCGTGCAGTTCGGGAAGCGGGCGGCGGCGATTAAACAACGTGGCGGCATAACCGCAGTCTTTGGCAGAGGCAATGAGCCCGTCCATATATCCTGCCACCGCGCCGTAGTGGGAAAGATAACTTTCAATGTATCGCTTGGCTTCGCCGTAGGATACGTGAATATCTTCCGAAAGTGAGTGCGCACCGATGCCGTACACGATACCGAAATTGACCGCTTTGGCTTGAGAGCGCATCAGCGGTGTGACCATTGTTTCGGGCACGTCAAATACTTGCGATGCCGTAATGCGGTGAATGTCTTCTTCGTTGTTAAACGCATCGGTCATCGTGGGGTCACCCGAAAGGGCGGCCAACACGCGCAGTTCAATTTGCGAATAGTCTGCATCGCACAACACGTAGCCGTCTTTGGCATGGAAAAAACGGCGCAGTTCACGGCCGAGTTCCTGCCGAACGGGAATGTTTTGCAAGTTGGGTTCGGTAGAAGAAATGCGACCCGTTCGTGTTTCGGTTTGGTTAAATGAGGTATGGATCCGTCCGTCTTCGGCAATCACCTTGACAAGCCCGTCACAGTACGTCGATTTGAGTTTCGAAAGGGTGCGATACGTTAGCAGCATATCCACCACGGGATGTGCGTTGCGCAATTTTTCCAGCACTTCAGCGTTGGTGGAATAGCCCGATTTGGTTTTCTTTTTGGCAGGAAGCCCCAAATCCTCAAACAACGCTTTGGCCAGTTGTTTGGGAGAATTCAGGTTGAATTCATACCCCACCGATTCCGTGATGGCCGCCCCGAGCGCCTCGATCTGCTCTTGCAACTGTTCACCGAACCGCTTGACGCTTTCGCCGTCCACGGCGACGCCGACAGTTTCCATAGAGGCGAGCACCGCCGCCAACGGAATTTCCATTTCACGCAACAATTTTTCTTGCCCGTTTTGGGCAATCTCCTCTTCCAAGCGGTCACACACGGTGCTCATCAACAACACATCCGGCGGTAATTCGCCTTCGGGTACGGCGATGCCGTACACCTGTGCCAAACGAACAAGGTCGTACTTGCCCGAAAGCGGATCAAGCAAATAGGCGGCCAGGGTGGTATCCATCGTCACCCCTGCCAAGGTTTTGCCGCAGCCAAGCAACAATCGTGCGAGCGATTTGGTGTCGCACACGCGTTTTTGAACAGTCGCATCAGCAAGACGGGTAATGAATGTGTCGTCATCGGGAGATATGCGGGCGGCTTTGCCGTCGGCAAGCACCCACATACCGTCCTCGGCGGTTACCACGTCCAAACGGTTGCTTGTTAAGATTTCCCCCGCTTCGCCTTGCTGAACGGCGGCGATGGGTGGAGTTTCTTCTTGTGGCACCGTCGCAGCAGCGAGGTGCATTTTCTCCATCAGTTTGAACATTTCCAGTTCGGTCATACGCGCCGCTAAGGCGGTAGGATTCCCCTGCGTTATGCGATAATGTTCCAGGGTAGTATCCATCGGCATATCGCGGCAGATGGTGCCAAGTTCACGGCTTAAATACGCGCTGTTGCGCCCCGTCTGCAATTTCGCGCGCACACTGTCGCGCAGATCGGCGGTGTCCAATTGTTCGTACAGTGCGTCCACACTGCCAAAACGGTGCATCAAGTCGAGTGCGGTTTTTTCGCCCACACCGGGAACACCGGGAATGTTGTCACTGGAATCACCCATCAACGCTTTCAGGTCAATGAGTTGCGGCGGTGTGAGACCGTATTTTTCCATCACGGTATCGGGGGTATACACCACCGTTTCGGGTTGCCCCATACGGGTGGTGGCAAGCAGCACGGTAACCTCGTCGCTCACCAGTTGCAACGAATCGCGGTCACCCGTGGCGATAAAACACTCCACGCCCTCGCGCATGGCGGCGGCGGAAAGCGTACCCAAAATATCATCTGCTTCAAACCCATCCTGCTCCACAACAGCGCATCCCATATGAGTAAGCAACTCTTTGATGATGGGCAACTGCTGCGCTAATTCTTCGGGCATTCCTTTGCGCCCTGCTTTGTACCGGTCATATTTCAAATGGCGGAACGTGGGGGCTTTACGATCAAAGGCCACCGCCACCGCATCCGCGTGTACATGGTCTTGCAATCGATGATAAATATTGAGAAACCCCACCAGCGCATTGGTCGGCACACCGCTATGGGTGGTGAGCACCTTAATGCCGTAAAACGCGCGGTTTAAAATACTGTTTCCGTCAATGAGTAACAAGCGCATAGCAACACTTCCCTACTTTAATAAAGTAAATATACCACAAACAAATGGATTTATCAAGAAAAAGCGGAGAGAAACCCCTCGGCTTCTCTCCGCTTTTCACACATCGCGTTTGTGCAGCAGTTCCAATAGTTCGGATGCGTGCACGCATTCGTCTTCCGCCATTTTGGCAAACAGCGAAGCGGCTTCTTTGTCGTCAGCCACGTCTTTGCCGTAACGCTCAAAATCGCGAACCAATCCCATCGAAACCTCCCACGCGTGCATTAGACGATCGCGCGGCATAATGCGTAAATTGTGTTTGTGTTCCATTGTGTTGCCCCCCTTTTGAAAAATAGTGTAGGCTTCAAAATGAAAAATATGTATGCACATTTCGGGAAATTTGTCGTTTTTCTCTTTAAATTTTCAAAAACTGTGCTATACTCTAGATGATACTCTTAATTGCGGAGGTCCGTATGCTGGAATTGAAAAACGTTTCGTTTGGGGTGGACGGCGAAGACGGCCATAAAGACATCCTCAAACACATCAATTTAACCGTTAACGAGCGCTTTGTTGCCATCACCGGCCCAAACGGTGGCGGCAAATCGTCGCTCGCTAAAATTATTGCGGGTATTTGGCAACCCACCGAAGGGCACATTATGCTCAATGGACAGGATATCACACAGTTGAGCATTACCGAACGCGCCAAAGCGGGCATCAGTTTTGCGTTTCAACAACCCGTGCGGTTCAAGGGCCTCACCGTGCACGATCTGTTGTCGCTTGCGGGTGGAAAACCCCTTTCGGTTTCGGAAGCGTGTTCGTATTTGTCGGAAGTGGGGCTTTGTGCCAAAGATTACATTAACCGTGAAGTAAATGCGAGTCTGTCGGGCGGCGAACTCAAGCGCATTGAGATTGCTACCGTGATGGTGCGCGGCACGCAGTTGTCGGTGTTTGACGAGCCGGAAGCGGGTATCGACCTGTGGAGTTTTAACAACCTCATTAAGGTGTTTGAAAATATGCACAAAAAAGAGGGAGGCTCCATTCTCATCATCTCACACCAAGAGCGCATCTTGAACATTGCCGACAAGATCGTGGTGGTGGCAAACGGCGAAATTGCCGACGTGGGCACGCCTGAAACCATTCTTCCCTCGCTTCTTTCGGCATCAACGGTGTGCAGCGCGCTCACCGATAAATTGGCGGGAGGTGCGACACAATGAACGCGATCGAAAAGCAATTGTTAGAGGCGGTTGCCGACCTGCACGAAATTCCCACGGGCGCTTACAACCTTCGCCAAAACGGCGAAGCAGCGGGGCGCAACTCCACAGCCAATATTGAGATCGTGCCCAAAACGGACAAGCCCGGTATTGACATTCGCATTAAGGCGGGAACGCGCGGCGAGAGCGTGCACATTCCCGTCATTCTCACCCAAACGGGGCTAACGGATCTGGTATACAACGATTTCTTCATCGGTGAAGACTGCGACATCACCATTGTGGCGGGGTGCGGTATTCACAACAGCGGCGACAGCGCGACCGAACACAGCGGCATTCATGCATTTTACGTGGGCAAAAATTCCCATGTGAAGTACGTGGAAAAACACTACGGTGCGGGCGACGGCAACGGCGAAAACGTGATGAACCCCACCACGGTGGTGGAACTGGCGGAAAACGCCGTGATGGAGCTGGAAACCACCCAAATTAAGGGTGTGGATTCTACCCGCCGCGTGACCAACGCCACAGTGGCGGACGGTGCCTCCCTCATCATCCGTGAAAAATTGATGACCCACGGCAACCAATTTGCCGAAAGCGATTTTACCATCGATTTGAACGGCGAAGATTCCTCTGCCAACGTGATTTCCCGTGCGGTGGCCAAGGGTAACTCCCGTCAAGATTTCCTTTCCCGCATCAACGGCAACAACCGTTGCGCGGGGCACACGGAATGTGATGCCATCATTATGGACGATGCCCGTGTACGCGCGGTGCCCGAAATTACCGCCAACCACCTGGATGCGGCGCTCATTCACGAGGCGGCCATCGGCAAAATTGCGGGTGAACAACTCATTAAGTTGATGACGCTGGGACTCACCGAACAAGAAGCGGAAGAACAGATCGTCAACGGATTTTTGAAGTAAAAAAGAAAGGACCGGCAGGGCCGGTCCTTTTGTTTTATACTCGAGATTTGCGGATGGCACGCACGATGCGTTCCATCGCGGGCGCTAAAATGAGGTTGATGGCGAATTCCACAAGGAAGTTGATACCCGCCAACAAGATGAAGATGATGTAAAACACGTTGGGGTTGGCAAAAAATTCCGTGAGTTGCGTTTTAAAGAGGAACATCCCCGCACAGAAAATACCGGTGTTCACCACGGGCACGGCCGCGGCGGCAAGAACCACGCCGAGGAATTCCTTGTTTTTTCTTTGAAATGCCGTTGCGATAAAGCCGCCGACCGCACCGGCCGCCGTGCTTTTCAACATACAAATGAGGGCGATGAGCCACGGATTTTCGGCAAACAACAGCCCGAACAGACCGCCGCCCGTCATCACGCCGTAGATGGTCATCACACCGAACACGGCGCCCAGAACGGCGCCCGCCACGGGCCCAAACAACACGCCACCAATGACGATGGGAATGAGCACAAACGACATTTGCACCGGCATCACGGCGGTGAGGATGTTGCCGAGCCATTGCAGGACCACAATGAGGCCCGCAAGCAAGGCAAGTTGCACAAGCCGCAAGGTTTTTTGCGTTACACGTTCCATATTTCATTTCTCCTTACTGTTGCCCCGAAACGGGTGCAACGTAAATTTTATATTTCAACCTTTATCAGGTTAAAACCTATTTGGTATTGCGCTCGTATAAGATGCGCAGACCGTCCAGCAACAGTTGCCCGTCGTACACGGTTTGGCGGCGGCAACAAGCGGCAATTTCCGCGCCGAGGCCGCCCGTGACGATAACGTTGGCCTCCGCGCCGAGTTCCGCGGCAATGCGGTCACACATACCGTCCACCATTGCGGCGGTGCCGAATACGGCACCCGAGCGCATCGAATCGACGGAGTTGGTGCCGATGACGTGGGCGGGGGCTTGCAAACGGATGTTGGGCAACAGCGAAGCGCGGCTAATGAGCGAGTCGAGCGAGGTGGCCACACCGGGCATGATCGCGCCGCCGCGGAACGCTCCGTCTTTGTCGACAACGGATACCGTTGTGGCGGTGCCGAGATCCCACACAATACAGGGCGCACCGTATTTTTGCACGGCAGCCACACCGCCCACCAACAAGTCGGCGCCGAGTTGGGCGGGGTTGTCGATGCGGATGTTGATGCCGGATTTGATGCCGGGGCCCACCATCAACGGCTCTTTGCCGATCACGCGGGACACCGCTTTGCACAAGGCGTTGTCGAGACTCGGCACGACCGAGCCGAGAATGGCACCGCTGATATCCGCGGGCGCAATGTCGTACAACTGCAACATGGAAAGCAACTCGGCGGCATATTGGTCGCCCGTGCGGGTGCGGTCGGTGGAAATGCGGAATTCACAGGTAAGGTCTTCGCCGCGGAATACACCTGCCGTGAGGTTGGTGTTTCCGAGGTCAAGCGTTAGTAACATCGTGTTATGCGTTCCTTTCTTTTAGGGCGCGTTCCGCCTCGCGTTTCATATCACGACGGGCGGCGTCTTCCCGTTTGTCGTACAATTTTTTACCGCGGCACAAGCCAACCTGCACTTTCACGCGTGAACCTTTAAAATAAAGAGACAACGGCACCAGCGTGAGACCTTGTTGTTGGCGGAGCAGCCCGTACCACCGCATAATTTCGCGTTTGTGCATGAGCAAACGGCGTTCACGGCGCGGGTCACGGTTAAAAATATTGCCTTGTTCGTACGGGCTGATATGCAGCCCCTTTAAAATGAGTTCCCCGTTTTCCACGGCGCACCACGCATCGCGCAGATTGGCGCCGCCGGCGCGGAGAGATTTGACTTCGGTTCCGCACAGTTCAATGCCTGCTTCGGCAGATTCTTCCACAAAATATTCGTGGAAGGCTTTTCGGTTTTCGGCTATGGTTTTGGTTTCGGTACGGGTACCGGCCACGAATATCACCCTCTTTTTTAGGTAAGTTCGCTGCGACCTTCCAGCGAACGGCGGAGCGTTACTTCATCCGCAAATTCCAAATCACCGCCGACGGGAATACCATAGGCCAAACGGGTTACCCTAACCCCAAACGGCTTTAACAATTTGCTGATATACATGGCGGTGGCCTCACCTTCTACGGTGGGGTTGGTCGCCATAATGACTTCTTCCACGTCCTCGTTGGCAATACGCGTAAGCAGTTGTTTGATGCGCAGTTGTTCGGGACCAATGCCGTCCATTGGGGAAATGGTGCCGTGCAACACGTGGTAAGTCCCGTGAAATTCGCGCGTGCGTTCAAAAGCAAGCACGTCACGCGGCTCTTCTACCACGCAAATAACCGCCGTATCGCGGTCGGGTGCACAGCAAACGGAGCACCGTTCCCCGTCGGTGAGGTTGCAACACACTTCACATTCTTTGATATGTTCGCGCGCATCCACAATGGCATCCACAAAAGCTTTGCCCTGCTCATCAGACATACTCAACACAGCAAACGCCAACCGCACGGCCGATTTATGGCCAATGCCGGGAAGGCGTTCCCATTGTTCAATTAATTTATCCAAGGTTGCCACCCGATATGCCATCATGATCCCCCTCACACACTATTCAATCCATTGTATCACACTTGTCAAAAGATTTCCATACTTTTCTTTCGAACAGCACCGAAAACATTTTTTCGAAAAAACCAAAAAAAGGCTTGACAACCGCAAACAGATGCAGTATTATATTTTAGCAGTTTGACACGCACCATTAGCTCAGTTGGTAGAGCACCTGACTCTTAATCAGGGTGTCCAGGGTTCGAGTCCCTGATGGTGTACCATCCGGCCCGTTGGTCAAGTGGCCTAAGACTCCGGCCTCTCACGCCGGCAACACGAGTTCGAATCTCGTACGGGTCACCAACGTCAAACGACGCCGGGGGTGAATCAACTCCCCTATACGCCTACTTAGCTCAGCTGGCAGAGCATGCGGCTGTTAACCGCAGGGTCGTTGGTCCGAACCCAACAGGGGGAGCCAGAAAAAAGCAGTTGTCCAATCGGACAGCTGCTTTTCTTTTTGTGTAAAACCCTGCGGTCCAAACAGC
>JAZULW010000109.1:0-2879 GCA_045603285.1 Acutalibacteraceae bacterium
TTCCAACTCGACCGTGAGGACGAGGACGAAACCGGCATTGCCGGTTTAGCAGGCCAAGTGCTTGGTGAATTTGTCCGCACCAAAGTGGTGCCCGAAGTGGATGCGTATTGCTTGTCCAAATTGGCGGGCTTGGCGGTTACCAAAGGCCATACCGTCGACGGAGCACCCGCTACCGAAGCGGTGAAGCTGTTTACCGAAGCGTGCGCCGCTGTGCAAAACGAAATCGGTTTTGATGAACCGCTGGTTTGCTTTGTCAACCCGATGATGTGGACCGCGATTCAAAACTCGCCCGAACTTTCCCGCCAGATCACGGTGAGCGAGTTCAAAAAGGGCGACATCACCACCGAGGTGAAATCCATTAACGGCGTGGCTATTTTGCCTGTCGCCGACGGCCGTATGAAGAGCGCTTACACTTTCTACGACGGTGCCACCTCGGGCGAAGAAGCCGGCGGCTTTGTGCCGTCCGCTTCCGCCCAAAACATTGGCCTTATCGTGATGCCCAAACGCGGTGCTTCTCTTGTGAAAAAGACCGAACGTGTGCGCACTTTCGCGCCCGACCAAAACCAGGCGGCAGATGCCTACAAATTCGACTATCGCACCTATTACGACCTCATCGTTCGCAACAGTGTGGCGGATAGCGTGTATGCTTTTGTGTATACCGATAACTAATGGCACGCACGGGGGTCACCGCAAGGTGACCCCCGTATGGGAAAGGAGGAGCGTATGAGCGAAACAGGATGGGCGGCGGTATCTCCGGCACAGGTGTTTGAGGAATACCGCCGCGGTGTTCAGTACAAAGCAAGTTTGGGCGAGCGCGGACTGTACCGCCAAAACGAGATCAACAAGCGGTTTTACAGCGGCGACCAATGGCACGGCGCGGCATGCGGCAACGAACGTCCGCTTGTGCGTCACAACGTGATCCGCCGTATCGGAGAATACAAAATGGCGGCCGTAGGCGCCCAGCCCGTTGCGGTGAATTTTTCGGCAGGAGGTTATGCCGACACGGCGGTTAACCGCGAAGCACTCCGTCGTTTGCGCGGTGCGTTGTCACGTGGGGAGACCAAAACGCTGACCCCGCGTGAGAGCACCGAAGTGATGTTATCGGCACTGACGGGATATTTTCGCACCACCGCGGAACGCGTGGGGTTTGATATGCTTCGCGAACGGGTATTGCGCAATGCGTATTGCACGGGCACAGGGGTGCTGTATACCTACTGGGACGAGGCGGTGGTAACGGGGTTGTTTGCCGACGAAGGGCGCACCGTACCGCTGAAAGGGGACATTGCGTGCGAGGTTCTGGATATTGAGCACGTATATTTTGGCGACCCTTCCGTGGAGGAGTTGCAAGCGCAACCTTACATACTGGTGGCACAACGGCGCACCGTGCGCGAATTGCGCCGTATGGCAGAAAAATACGGGCAACCGGCCGATGAGATTGCGGCGATCCGTCCCGACCGCGAGGGGCGTCCTCCGTCCGGTGAGCCCGAAGAATCGGGGAAAGCGTTGCTCATCACGAAATTTTACAAAGATACCGACGAGCAAGGCCATCCCATTGTGAAAGCGGTGCAAGTGTGCCAAGGTGCCACGGTGCGCGGCGAATGGGAACTGGGCATTCGGTTGTATCCGCTTTCGGTGTTCTGTTGGCAAAAGCACCCCGATTGCGCGTACGGCGACAGTGAAGTGACGTGGCTTATTCCCAACCAAATTGCCATCAATCGTATGTTAACGGCCTCGGTATGGGCGGTGCTGACACAAGGGATGCCGACTTTACTTGTGAACGGGGACATCATCGATACTCCCGTGAGCAACGACCCCGGCCAGGTCATTCGCGTGTTTGGAAACGGCGATGATCTGAACAACGCTATGCGGTACGTGGATCCACCCTCGTTTTCTTCCTCGCTCACCGAAGCGGCCAACCGATTGATAACCGAAACGTTGACACAAAGCGGTGCCAACGCGGCCGCACTCGGCGATATTGACCCCAACAACACCTCGGCCATTATGGCGGTGCGCGAAGCGACAATGATGCCGCTTCAAACGGTGCGCAACCGTTTTTATGCGTTCTGTGAAGAGGTGGCGCGCTTGTGGGCAGAGTTTTGGATATGTTCCTACGGCGAGCGAGCGTTGCGTGTGTACGACGAATGGGGCGAGTGGTATTTGCCGTTTGACGGCGACCGCTACCGTGACTTGGCCATTCGCGCACGTGTGGATGTGGGACCCACCGACATATGGAACGAAAACCGCGCAGTGGAAACGCTTGGTGCGTTACTCGAACGCGGTGTGGTAACACCCAAACAATATTTGGAGCGTTTGCCCCGCGGCGTGATAGCCGATGTGGACGGACTGCTTCGCGAACAGACAACGGAGGTGGCCTATGACAGGAATGGAAGCCTTTAAACGGGCGTTGCGACTGCTAAACTATACCGATGCGGACGGCGAAACGGATGCCGCGGGATCGGGCGAACTGTATAAACGCGCGCTGGCGATTACCGACCAGATCTGCGGCGATCTGGGTCAATGCGAGAGCGGGGAAATACCGCCGGCACTTACCTCGTTGTATACCGCCTTACCCATCTCCGATGCCGCGGCGCGGCAAGTGTTGCCGTACGGCATTGCGATGATGTTGGCGGTAGGGCGCGGTGACGGCGACAACCAATCGTTGTTTTCGGCGTTATATACGCAAAAGCGCGAGGATCTCTTCCCGAAGGAAGAGGTGTTGCCCGAGGAACCGGAGCAGGAAGTGCCGATATACGCGGTGGTAGATCAGCGCGTGGATGTGTTACCGCGGGGGTGTGACGAGTGATCTTGCCGAAATTTACACAAAACCCGTCTGTAGAGAAGAGTATTCCCGCGTTGGACGGGGGACTGAACGTTTCCAA
>JAZULW010000110.1:0-2028 GCA_045603285.1 Acutalibacteraceae bacterium
TACACGAGCGACGGGCGTGTTCTCGCTCCCGCTTCCACCGAATGCGGCGGCGTGTGGCGGTGTTTTGTTGATGAGTTTGACGGGAAAAACTGGATAAAACGGGCCATTCCTGTTGAAAACGAGCATGTCGGGGTCATTCAACCGGCGTTGTGGGAATGCCCCGCAGGGCATATCCACGCATTGATGCGCTCCAACCAAGGGCGTGTGTACCGTGCCGGTTCTGCAGATGGCGGCCGCACGTGGTGTGCGTGTTACTCCACCCACCTGCCCAACAACAACAGTGGACTCGACTGTGTGATGACCGAAAACGGGACGCTTGTGTTGGTGTGTAATCCCGTGGAACAAACCGGCGGTACCCGTACGCCGCTTTCCGTCTTGGTGTCTGCCGATAACGGCGATACGTTTACCAAAGTGTTGGATCTGGAAACCGCGCAAGGCGAATTTTCCTATCCCGCCGTAGTGGCAAAGGGTGAGCGCCTGTATATAAGCTATACTTATAGGCGCCAAAGCATTGCCTTTTGTGAGTTGACGTTGTAAAAGGAGTGTTTCCTATGCCAATAAAGGCCGTGTTATTCGATTTGGACGGAACGCTTCTGCCAATGGATCAAGAGGCGTTTGTGGACACGTATTTTAAAGAACTTGCCGCCCATATGGCATCCCGCGGATATGACCCGAAAGAACTTGTGCAGACGGTGTGGCGCGGCACGGTCGCGATGATACACAATGACGGATCCGCCACCAACGAAGCCGTGTTTTGGCAAACTTTTTTGCGACAATACGGCGAAAAAGCCGTGGCGGACAGACCGTTTATTGACGAATTTTACCGCACGGGCTTTGCGGCGGTCCAACGCGTGTGCGGATGCAACCCGAAAGCCGCCGCCACCGTTCACGCGTTGAAACAAAACGGGGTGCGCGTGGTGCTTGCCACCAGCCCGTTGTTTCCGCCTGTTGCCACCGAAAGCCGTATTCGCTGGGCGGGGTTATCCCCCAACGACTTTGAGCACGTTACCACCTACGATAACTGCACCTACTGCAAACCGAACCCTGCGTACTACCGCGAACTGTTGACCCGCCTAAACCTGGAACCGGAAGACTGTTTGATGGTGGGGAACGACGTGGGGGACGATATGGTGGCCAAAACGCTCGGTATGGCGGTATTTTTGCTCACCGACCACCTCATTAACAAAACCGAAACCGATATCACGCCATTTCCCCACGGCGGTTTTGATGAACTCATCGGCTTTTTGAGGGAAAACGGGCTGATATGATTCCCATCAGTCACTGACGAAAGGATCTGTGCTTATGGTATTTGGCATTATTTTGGCGGGCGGTGTCGGAAGCCGTATGAACCACGCCGCCATGCCCAAACAGTTTTTGCCGCTTGGTGACAAGCCTATTTTGATGCATACGGTTGCGCGTTTTTTGGACTGTGCACAACTCGACGAAGTATACATCGGCGTGCACAAAGACTGGATGGACCACACGCGTGAATTGCTAAACACCCACTTCCCCGATGCCTGCATACACACGGTGTGCGGCGGTGGTGACCGCAACGACACGTTGTTCGCCGTGATTGACGAAATTGAAACGCGATACGGCACCAAGGACGAGCATATTTTGGTCACGCACGATGCGGTGCGCCCCTTTGTGACGGCACGCATTTTGGAAGACAACGTTGCGGCTGCCAAACAATACGGCGCGGTCAACACCGTGATTCCCGCGGTGGATACCATCCTCGTATCGGGCGATGGCAACGTGATTGACAGCGTGCCGGAGCGCCGCACGATGTACCAAGCCCAAACACCGCAAAGTTTTCAACTGAAATTGCTCACCTCTTTGTACCGCTCCCTGTCTGACAAACAAAAAGCCGGCCTCACCGACACCGCTTCCGTTTGCGTGGCGTGCGGTCATCCCGTTCATTTGGTACGCGGGGAACAAACCAACCTGAAGATCACCACCCCGGAAGATTACCGCATCGCCGAAGCCATTGTCGCCATGAACTAAACAACGCCAGTCTGGGGACTCGCA
>JAZULW010000111.1:0-8786 GCA_045603285.1 Acutalibacteraceae bacterium
TGTACGTGAATCGGGTGATATTGCGGATTCGGCGCCGATCACCATCGTCGGTCCGAAAGGTGTCGTGACGCTGAAAGAGGGTTGCATCATCGCCAACCGTCACATTCACATGAGTGAAGAAGAAGGCGCGGCATTCGGCCTTAAAGACGGCGACTACGTCACCGTCAACGTCAACGGCGCACGCCGCACCACGTTCTACGATGTGCAAGTCCGCGTGAACAAAGCGTTCCGTTTGGAGATGCACATTGATACCGACGATGCCAATGCCGCCGGCATCGGCAACGGTGCCAAAGTAACCGTGATCCGATAAACAAAAAATGCCCGCCCCGTACCGATTGGTACGGGGCGGTGTTGTTTTTTCTTATCCGTAGATATCGGAAACTTTCACGCGGGAAACTTCCATAACTTCTTTCATTCGAGAATAGAATACGTACAAATACCCGTCGTGTTCCATCATTTTCATATACGCATATTGGCCACCCTTGGAATAGCCAACCTTCTGTATGGTGTACCATTCGTCGCGAAGCGTGTGCACACGGTTGAAGTTGTAACCGTCAAGCGAAACGTAAAGGTTTAACGGCCACATATTCCAAATGTCATTGTCTTCGTTGGGAGAGCCGATGGCGATAGCGCGGCCGTCTTCCAAGTTCCAGAAATTGAATTGGGAGTTGTCCGAGCTGAATTGAGTGGGGTAAAACTCGGTAAGAGTTTCACCGCCGTCGTAACTGGCGGCGTGGAACATATAGCCGCTGTCGGAACGGATCATCGCGTGAATAACCCCGTCCGGGCCTTCATACCAAGAACCCTCGGTAAGTTGTTTGCCGCCGTTTCGTTTTTGGGAATTCGCGATCATATCCGCAGGCATCGTGTACCAATTCCATTTTTTCAGTCCGTCGGGAACTTCGTCATCGGTATAGTGTATCCACTTGCCGGTGCAAGAAAACCAACGGCCGTTGGAAAGTTGACGGGGATAGGACAACGTGTTAATGGAACTGATGTTTTTCGGCTTACTCCAGGTCACGCCGTCGGTAGAATAGATCTGGCGGATCTTGGTTTCTCTTTTTCCGCTGCCCTTCTCGTTAAACGAACCGTCGCTGTTAAAATACGAGGGATCTTGATAATCGGTGATATACACGTTGGCAATCAGCACACCGTTAAACGTGTAGAAACCGGCGGGAATAATCGCGGTCTCGCCGTAAGTGCCTTGGGTGGCGGGGAAGATAACGGTGGGTTCGCTCCAGTGATAAAAATCCTCACTGACCGACATAGCCATATGTTGTCCGGGGAAATCCTCGCCTGTGTATCCGCGTGAAAACGCGGTATAGTACTTGCCTTTAAAATACACGATGCCCGCAGGATGATGTGTAAACGCCCACTCGGGATCAAATTCCGTCACACGCACAAATTCGGAATCAATCTTGCCCAGATTCACCGCGTTGTTGTGAATGCTATGGGAGATGTCCTCAATATCCACCGCGGGGGTATGTGCCGTGGTGGAGGTGGTGCGCGAAGGAACGGACACCGTGCGGCGCGAAGAGGTCGTCGTTTTTTCCTCCGCCGTTGTGGTGGTTTCCTCCGCCGTCGTAGTGGTTTCTTCCGCCGTCGTGGTGGTTTCTTCCGCCGTTGTGGTGGTCGTTTTGGGCTTGGTGACCGTCACCAGTTTCGAAGCGGTAGTCGTCGTGACCTCTTCCGTGGTGGTGGTGGTGGTGACTTCCTCTTCGGTGGTGGTCGTCGTACGCTCGGTGGTTTCATCATCCGTGGTGGTCGTGGTGGTGGCAGTTGTGGTGGTGCTTTCGGTCGTTGTGGTGGTTATCTCCGGTGTTTCTTCCACACCGCACCCCAGCGGCAACGCCACCGTGCACAACACGGCAAGCGCGATCAGCAAACGGCGTTTCATACGGTTCGCTCCTTCAAAGTAAAATAATCGGACTTATTATAACAAGAAGTGCGCCGTTTGGCAAGAGAAATTACACAAAAAAGCGCCCCTTTTTTAGGGGCACTTTTCGGCCGACATTACGATTCGGTTTTTTTGGTGCGTTTGGCGGCCGGCTTTTTGGGTTCATCGGCCGTTTTGGGAGCCGCGGGTTTGCGCCCCGCGGGCTTACGAATCAGTTTTTTCACCAACATCGCACGGTCGAGATTGCCTTCCAAAAACAGTTTTTCTTTTGCTACGGCCGTGTCAAACTCCAGTTTTCCCGATAAGATTGCGGCCAAGTCCTCGCACCGCCCGATGAGGCGCGCATCGTGGTCAAAATAATCGTACGGCTCCAACCGTACCGCGCCGCCGCTTACTTCCAAATACGCAATGCCCGCGTGTTCTTCGTCCGTAATGACGAGTTCCACCGCCAAATGCTCGGTCATACCGGTGGCTTTCAAATTTTTTGCCGCCGCTTTTAACTTCTCATACGCTTCATAAAATGCCATACTCAATCCTCCTTATTATCAGTATGGCATTTATTGTAAAATTCATACACGTTTCGGTCAAGGAGAAACCTGTCGAAGGCAAAAAAATGGGGGCGACCACGTGGCCGCCCCCCATTTTTTATTCCAATTCAAACGCGCCGGTATACAGTTGATAATACGTGCCTTTTTGGGCAATGAGCGCTTCGTGGTTGCCGCGCTCGATGATGCGGCCGTGGTCCAGCACCATAATGACGTCGGAATTCATAACCGTGGACAAGCGGTGCGCAATGACGAACACGGTACGGCCTTCCATCAACTTATCCATACCGCGTTGCACAATGGCTTCGGTACGCGTGTCGATGGAGGAAGTCGCTTCGTCCAAGATCATCACAGGTGGGTCGGCCACTGCCGCGCGGGCAATGGCAATGAGTTGGCGTTGCCCTTGCGAAAGGTTGGCGCCGTTGTTGGTGAGCTCGGTGTTATACCCGTCAGGCAAGCGAGTGATGAAATCGTGTGCGCCCGCAAGCTGTGCCGCGTTGATGCATTCTTCGTCTGTCGCCTCGAGATTGCCGTAGCGGATGTTGTCCATCACGCTACCCGTGAACAAGTTGGTTTCTTGCAACACGATGCCGAGCGAACGGCGCAAGTCGGATTTTTTAATTTTGTTGATGTTAATGCCGTCGTACCGAATTTTGCCGTCGGCAATGTCGTAAAAGCGGTTAATGAGGTTGGTAATGGTGGTTTTGCCGGCGCCGGTTGCCCCCACGAAAGCCACCTTTTGTCCGGGCTTGGCATACACGCTTACTTCGTGCAAGACGGGTTTGTTTTCCTCATACCCGAAGTCCACCTCGGTCATTTCCACGTCACCGCACAAGGGAGTGTAGGTAATGCTGCCGTCTGCGGTGTGGGGATGTTTCCACGCCCATTGCCCCGTGTGACGGTCGGTTTCGGTCACGTTGCCGTTCTCGTCAATAACGGCGTTTACCAACGTGACGTATCCGTTATCATCCTCGGGAACTTCGTCCATCAGGGCAAACATCCGTTGTGCGCCCGCCAAGCCCATGGCAATGGAGTTGATCTGTTGCGACACTTGGTTCACGTTGCCGGTAAATTGCTTGGTCATATTGAGGAAGGGCACGATGAGCGATACCGAGAACGGCATCATCGAAATGCCCACGTTGGGCGCACCCGTGATGACAAACAAACCGCCCGCAATGACGCAAAGAACGTACAAAATGTTGCCCAGTTGCATATTGACAGGGCCGAGCATATTGGCATAGGTGTGGGCACGGTAGGCATCGTTAAACAGTTCGTCGTTGGCTTTGTCAAAACCATCGCGCACTTCGTTTTCGTGGCAGAACACTTTGATGACTTTTTGACCGTTCATCATTTCCTGCACGTAGCCTTCCATCTTACCCACCGCGCGTTGTTGGCGGATAAAATACTTGGCAGAGCCGCCGCCGATCTTTTTGGCGGCAAAGAACATCGCCACCACTCCGCATAATACGACTAACGTCATCCAGGCACTGAAGTACACCATAATGCACAGTACCGTCAAAATAATGATGGATGCTTGCAACAAGCTCGGCAACGACTGGGAAACCAGTTGACGCAACGTATCGATGTCGTTGGTGTAGTGACTCATAATATCGCCGTGTTTGTGGGTGTCAAAATAGCGAATGGGCAGGTTTTGCATCCCGTCAAACATTTGACGGCGCAATTTGTTGAGGAAACCTTGCGTGATGTAGGCCATCAACTGGTGCTGCAGGGTAATGAGGATCAAAGCCAACACGTACAGACCAATCAAAATGCCGATCAGCGGCAAAACCTCCGCCGCCACGGTGGGCCAGTCCCATCCGTTTGCCAATGCTTTTTCCAGCGCGGCAAACACCTGTTGCGTGAAAATCGACGGACAAGCGGATACAACAGAAACGCCGATGATACACACAATGATAAGCGGGATTAAACGGGGATAGGCGGCAAAGAGCAGTTTGACCACACGGCCAAGCGCTTTCATATCGATCTTACGGCCATCGTGCATCGGGCCGCGCCCCATTGGTTTACTCATCAACATCACCCCCGTTCGTTTGTTGTTCGTACACTTCACGGTAGATATCGCTGGTGTTCAGCAGTTCTTCGTGCGTGCCCTGTGCCGCAATGCGGCCGCCGTCCATCACCAAAATGAGGTCGGCATCCTGCACCGAGGCCACGCGTTGGGCAATGATGATCTTGGTCGTTTCGGGGATGAAACGTTTAAATCCTTCGCGAATAAGCGCATCGGTCTTGGTGTCCACCGCGCTGGTAGAGTCGTCTAAAATGAGGATTTTCGGCTTTTTCAGCAACGCACGGGCGATGCACAAGCGTGGTTTTTGACCGCCCGAAACATTGGTGCCGCCTTGCTCAATAAAGGTATCGTATCCGTCGGGGAACATGCGCACAAACTCATCGGCTTGCGCCAATTTGCACGCTTCGATGAGTTCTTCGTCTGTTGCGTCGGGGTTGCCCCAACGCAGGTTTTCTTTGATGGTGCCCGAAAACAGCAAGTTTTTTTGCAACACCATTGCCACCGAGTCGCGCAGAGGACGGATGCCGTAGCGGCGCACGTCCACACCACCCACACGGACGGTACCTTCGCTCACGTCGTACAAACGGGGGATAAGTTGTACCAAGGTCGATTTACTCGACCCCGTGCCGCCTAAAATTCCTACCGTCATACCTGATCGGATGTGCAAGTTGATGTCCGAAAGGGCATAGCGTTCCGCCGTTTCGGCGTATTTGAACGATACTGCTTCGAAGTCGATGGAGCCGTCCGCCACCGTGGTGACGGGGTTTTCGGGGTCGGTAAGCGACGATTTTTCCGCCAACACTTCGGCAATACGGCGGAACGATTCGGCCGACATGGTGAGCACCACGTAGATCATCGAGAGCATCATCAACTGCATCAGCACCTGCATACCGTAGGTGAGCATAGCGGTCATTTCGCCAATGCCGATGACACCGGTGGTGACCACCAATCTGGAACCGATGATCATCACAAAGATCATATTGAAATACACGCAAAACTGCATCAAAGGGGAATTAAGCGCGACGATGCGTTCGGCAAGTGTGAAATCGCGGCGAATGTTTTCCGAAGCCGCGCCGAATTTCTCTTTTTCGTATTCCTCGCGTGAGAACCCTTTCACCACGCGCATAGCCCGCACGTTTTCTTCAATGGATTCGTTGAGGCGGTCGTACTTTTTAAACACGCGGCGGAAGGCGGGCATTGCCTTGCGGCTCACAAGGAACAAACCACCTGCCAGCACGGGAATGAGCACCACAAACGTGGCGGCCAAAGCGCCCCCCATCACAGCGGACATCACCACCGAGAACACGAGCATCAACGGTGCGCGGATGGCGGTGCGGATGATCATCATATACGACATCTGCACGTGGTTGATATCGGTGGTAAGGCGTGTCACCAGTGACGAGGTGGAGAACTTATCAATGTTGTGAAACGCAAAATTCTGGATGGTATGAAACACATCGTGCCGCATGTTACGGGCAAACCCCGCCGATGCTTTGGCGCAGGATTTGCCTGCAATGATCCCGCACGAAAGCGACAACATAGCCATCACGACCAATAACAGACCGGTTTTCAAAATATCCGCCATTTGGATGCCCGCTTCCGACTGGATGCGGTTGACAAGGCCGGCGGTGATGAACGGAATAAAACACTCGATGACGGCTTCCAGTGAAATGAAGATCAAGGAAAAGGCCGTCGGCTTCTTATATTCCCGTACACAGTTTAACAATCGTTTATACATACCGATTCCTTCCTATTTAGTCAATATTAACTGTAAAATTATACCGCTGCGAAAATTACAAGTCAAGATTTCCGTGGCGCATTTCAAGAAAAGTTCACAGTTCAGCAAAAAAAATATGAAAGATGTGTGTATTTTTCTTGCAAGATGGGAAACTATCGTTTATAATAATACAGTTGAATATTCCGTGTTTCTTGATTCATAAAGAAGGGAAGACCAAGTATGTCAGAAAACACCCGTAGAGTAGGTACTGTTTCGCGCGGTATCCGTTGCCCCATCATCCGTCAGGGGGATGACCTTGCGGCCATCGTGGCGGACAGCGTTTTGCAAGCGGCCCGGAGTGAGGGATTTGCCCTGCGTGACCGTGACGTCATTGCTATGACCGAGTCGATCGTCGCCCGCGCGCAAGGCAACTACGCATCGGTGGACGATATCGCCGCCGATATCCACGCCAAATTCGGCGGCGGCACGGTGGGCGTCATATTCCCGATCCTTTCGCGCAACCGTTTTGCCATTTGTCTGCGCGGCATTGCCAAAGGCACCCAAAAAGTGGTGTTGATGCTCAGCTACCCGTCCGACGAGGTGGGCAACGAGCTTGTCAGCTTGGATAAGATCGACGCGGCGGGTGTCAACCCCTATTCCGACGTGCTGTCCCTTGAAAAATACCGTGAACTGTTCGGCGAAAACCGCCACGAATTCACGGGTGTGGACTACGTGCAATACTACGGTGACCTCATTCGCGAAATGGGAGCCGAGGCTCAGATTGTGTTTGCTAACCAACCCAAAGCCATTTTGGATTACACCACTAACGTTCTCGCGTGTGATATCCATACCCGTGCCCGCACCAAGCGTATTCTCAAAGCGGCAGGTGCCACGGTGTATACGTTGGATGACGTGCTTTCCGCCCCCGTCAGCGGCGGCTACAACGAAAAATACGGTCTGCTCGGTTCCAACAAATCCACCGAGGATACCATCAAACTGTTCCCCCGCGAATGCAAAGATTTGGTGCTCGATGTGCAAGCCCGCATCTTGAAAGCCACCGGCAAACACGTGGAAGTGATGGTGTACGGTGACGGTGCGTTTAAAGACCCGCAAGGGAAAATTTGGGAATTGGCAGATCCGGTGGTGTCACCCGCGTTTACCGACGGTCTTGTGGGCACCCCGAGCGAACTTAAGCTCAAATACTTGGCCGATAATGATTATAAAGACTTATCGGGTGAAGAACTGCGCGAGGCCATTTCCGCCAGTATCCGCCAAAAGAAAGATGATCTGGTGGGCAATATGGCATCGCAAGGCACCACCCCCCGTCAACTGACCGATTTGATCGGCTCGCTGTGCGACCTTACGAGCGGTTCGGGCGACAAAGGCACACCCGTGGTGTTGGTCCAAGGCTATTTTGACAACTACACCAACGCGTGATAGGGAGGATGTAATATGGAAATCAGCAAACGCCCCGAAACGATGCAACGCATCACCACCAAAGCCCTTGCCGACGCGTATATTGCCGAGCAAGTGGCCGAGATCCGTGCTCAAGTCGGCGATAAAAAAGTACTGCTCGCCCTTTCCGGCGGTGTGGACTCTTCGGTAGTCGCTGCACTCCTGATCAAAGCCATCGGCAAACAACTCGTCTGCGTGCACGTCAACCACGGGTTGATGCGTAAGGATGAGTCGGAAAACGTGGTTAAGATGTTCCGCGACGAGTGGGATGCCAACCTCATCTACGTGGATGCGACCGATCGTTTTCTTGATCTGCTGAAAGACGTGGCCGAGCCCGAGCGCAAACGCAAGATCATCGGCGCCGAGTTTATCAACGTGTTTGCCGACGAAGCGCGGAAACTGGAAGGCATCTCCTATTTGGCGCAAGGCACCATCTATCCCGATATTTTGGAAAGCATCAAACAAGCCGAAGGCAAAAAAGCCGTCAAATCGCACCACAACGTGGGCGGCCTGCCCGAGGATCTGCAGTTCGAATTGGTCGAACCCATCAAACTGCTTTATAAAGACGAAGTGCGCGTCGTGGGCGAAGCCCTCGGCTTGCCCCACGCAATGGTGTACCGCCAACCGTTCCCCGGCCCGGGCCTGGGTGTGCGTTGCCTCGGCGCCATCACGCGCGACCGTTTGCACGCCCTGCGTGAAGCGGATGCCATCTTGCGTGACGAGTTTGACAAAAACGGCCTTGCCGAAAAAGTGTGGCAGTATTTCGTGGTCGTGCCCGACATCAAGAGTGTCGGGGTGAAAAACGAAAGCCGCTACGAAGGCTGGCCGGCTATCATCCGCGCGGTCAATACGACGGATGCGATGTCCGCCACCATTGAAGAAATTCCGTATGCGGTGCTCCACACCGTCACCGCCCGCATCACCGCAGAAGTAGACGGCATCAACCGCGTCCTCTACGATCTCACCCCGAAACCGGTCGGCACCATTGAGTGGGAATAATACCAAAAACGCTGAAAACCCGCATAAACACTGGGTTTTTGAGGTTTCGAAAAGCCTCGTGACAACGTTTTGACAACAATTTCAGATTATTCATAAATAAAGAGCTAACAGATTTTTGTTACAAAGTCTGTTAGCTCTTTTTTGTTA
>JAZULW010000112.1:0-1505 GCA_045603285.1 Acutalibacteraceae bacterium
CTCTTTGCTGTTGGGTGTTTCTAAAATGTATCCGCAAATTATGGTGCTGTGTCGAAATGAAGCCAAATCCGTTAATGACATTGCCGATGAAATGGGGATTTCTCCCGTTTATCTGGAAGAAGCCCTTGAAAAAATGAAAAAGGCGGCGCTGTTGATATCGCCTGCCAAAGGGAAATATCAAACGAATTGCTGTGTGTTTCCGGAAGAAGCGTATGCGCGTGCGAATATAGCGGCATGCGATGTGTTTCACGACAACGGCTTCGGTGAAAGGATTACAAAGGCGTTGTTTGAGTTGAAGGACGATATTGTCGCGTTGCCGTTTTACGGCAATCACTTCGATTATCGCTACCTGATGTGGATTCTCTATGTGGAGGCGGGAGACGGTTTCGGTGTGTGCGGTGCCAAGAGGTATGCTGAGAAATACGGCAACCGCTTTCAGAATGAAGCAGAACGTACGTATCGTGTGACCGTGGAGTATGTACTCCCTGACGAACCGTTTGACAGTACGATTTATGATCGATTGCGCACAAAAGGATGGTCAAATTTACATCAACAATTTTCCGCTCCTTCGTACGGTAGAGTGGAGTACGTCAACAATTTTGAGTGTGAGCCGTTTCCGAATGATGCAGATGATGGCATTGTCGTTTGGCGACTCGGTCGGGACAAGTGGCTTGACGAAACCAATGCGTTTTTGCTGTTGGATTTTGTTGCCAACCCGCAACGATCGCTGACGTCGTTTGAGGAAGAAACGGTGGCAAAAATGCTCTCACGCGGTTTGTTGAAAAAGGACGGCGAAGGATTTTCGGTACAACTTCCCGTCTTTCCGCGCGAGATCTACAGCCAAATTGCCACGATGATTCGCGAGAAGGTGCAAGACCTTGCGTATGAGTATGCCGACCTCGTTGGTGAAGTTGTCGAAAAAGAACTGCTTCCCTTTGTGCGCCGCGACCAGATGAGCAATTTTATCCACTGGGATATGCGCATGTTTTTCCAACAACTCGGTAGCCTGTTTTATCATGGTTGGGATACTGTCCTTGCACAACCTGAGGATTACAGCACTTCTGCCGCAGGGTTGTGTATCATAACGGAATAATGATCAACCCGCCGTGGGAGCTTTTCCCACGGCGGGTGTATTTGACGGTTCGTATGCTGTTTGATATACTGAAAAAATAGTTTTCCTTGGGTGCAATGAACCGCCGATGTGCGACACTATATAAGTGAAAGGAGGCGAACAGAGAATGGCAAACCAACAGATCGATGAATTTGCAAGCCGCTATATGGAAAGCGTGTATTATTTTTGTCTGAAGAAAACAGGCGACAGCCACGAGGCGGAAGAGCTTGCTTCGGATATTACGCTTCACGTTATCAAAGCGTTGCAAAGCGGAACGGTGCCGACACATTTTCACGCGTGGATGTGGCGCATTGCTCACAATCGATACAGCCGCTGGGCGGCGGCAAAGCGCCGCCGCGTCGATACGATGATGCCCGAGGATATCGCAGAATAC
>JAZULW010000113.1:0-2821 GCA_045603285.1 Acutalibacteraceae bacterium
TCAGCCTCGCTCCCGAAGTGCTGTGATGGGAGGTACGCGAAATGAGTAACAAACTTCATGTGAAAAAGGGCGATACCGTCCTCATTCTCAGCGGCGATGCCCGTGGCAGCAAGGGCAAGGTCCTTGAAGTCAGCCCCAAAGAAGGCAAAGTCATCGTGGAAGGCCTGAATATGGTCAAAAAACACGTGAAACCCCGTAAGATGGGTGAAAACGGCGGCATTGTGGAAGCCGAAGGCGCGCTCTATGCCGACAAAGTGCAAGAGGTTTGCCCCGCTTGCAAACAACCCACTCGCGTGGCGCACAAGAAAACCGCCGACGATAACGGCAAACAACGCTCGGTTCGCATTTGCAAAAAATGCGGCGAAGCACTGTAAGGAGGCGTGAGCGAATATGGCAAGAATGAAAGACTTTTATAAAAGCGATGTCGCTCCGGCCTTGATGAAGAAATTCGGCTACAAGAGCGTCATGCAAATCCCGAAACTCGATAAGATCGTCATCAACGTTGGTTGTGGCGAAGCCCGTGACAACGCGAAAGTGATCGACGCGATCTGCATCGACTTGGCCGCCATCACCGGCCAAAAACCCGTGGTTTGCAAAGCGAAAAAATCCGTTGCAAACTTCAAATTGCGTGAAGGTATGAACATCGGCGTAAAGGTTACCCTCCGCGGTGACCGTATGTACGAGTTCCTGGATCGTTTGTTCAACGTGGCTCTGCCCCGCGTTCGTGACTTCCGCGGTATCAACGCCAACTCGTTTGACGGCCGCGGCAACTACAACATGGGTTTGAAAGAGCAACTCATCTTCCCCGAGATCGAGTACGATAAGATCGACAAAGTCCGCGGTATGGACATCTGCTTTGTCACCACCGCGAACACCGACGAAGAAGCGCGCGAGCTGCTCACTTTGATGGGCGCTCCGTTCACGAAGTAAGGAGGGAAAACACATGGCCAAAACGTCTATGAAAATTAAACAACAACGTACGCCGAAGTTTTCCACTCAAGCGTACAATCGTTGCAAGATCTGCGGTCGTCCTCACGCGTATCTGCGCAAATACGGCATCTGCCGTATCTGCTTCCGTGAGCTCGCTTACAAAGGCGAGATTCCCGGTGTGAAGAAGGCCAGTTGGTAATAGCTAGAAGGAGGTAGAGGTTATGCAAATCACCGATACAATCGCCGATATGCTGACCAGAATCCGCAACGCGAGTTCTGCGAAGCATGAGACGGTGGATATCCCCGCTTCCAACATGAAGAAGGCTATTGCCCAGATTCTTGTTGACGAGGGATACATCAAAAACTATCAAGTAATCGAAGATGGCAAACAAGGTATTTTGCGCGTTGCTCTGAAATATCAGGGTGCGTCCAAGACGCCGGTCATTTTGGGCCTGCGCCGCGTTTCCAAACCCGGTTTGCGCATCTATTCCAGCAGTGAGGACATGCCGAAAGTCATGAAAGGCATCGGCACCGCCATCGTGTCTACGTCGAAAGGCGTTATGACCGATAAACAAGCCCGCAAAGAAAACGTGGGCGGCGAAGTCCTGGCATTTGTGTGGTAAGGGGGAGAGAAAGATGTCAAGAATCGGACGCAAACCCATTGCCATCCCCGCCGGTGTGGAATTCAAATTCGAAAACGGCGTGGCGACTGCGAAGGGTGCCAAAGGCACACTCACTCAGAAGATCCATCCCAATATGACGGTGACCGTGGAGAACAACGAGATCCTCGTGACCCGTCCCAACGATGAGAAAGAGAACCGTTCTCTGCACGGCCTGAGCCGTACGCTCATCAACAACATGGTGGAAGGCGTTTCCAAAGGTTTCTCCAAGGAACTTGAAGTGAACGGCGTCGGCTACCGTGTTGCCAAACAAGGCAAAGATCTCGTGATGAACCTCGGCTTCAGCCATCAGGTGATTATGAGCGAGATCGACGGCATCACCATTGACGTGCCGTCCCCCAACAAAATCATCATCAGCGGTCCCGACAAGCAATTGGTCGGCCAATTTGCTGCCGAAGTCCGCGAGAAACGTCCGCCTGAGCCGTACAAAGGCAAGGGTATCAAGTACACCACCGAGCATATCCGCCGCAAGGAAGGTAAGACCGGTGCGAAGGGTAAGAAGTAAGAAGGAGTGTGAAATCGTATGGTGAGCAAAAAAGATAGCAACCAAGCTCGGTTGCACCGCCACCTCCGTGTGCGCGGCAAGATTTCCGGCACTGCCGAATGCCCCCGTTTGAACGTGTTCCGCTCCCTCAATCACATCTATGCCCAAATCATTGATGATGTTAAGGGAGTTACCTTGGTTGCCGCTTCCAGCACCGAAAAAGATTTCGGTATGAACGGCGGTAACAAGGAAGCCGCCCGTAAGGTCGGCGCTCTGATCGCTGAACGCGCTCTCAAAAACGGCATTGAAACGGTCGTGTTTGACAGAGGCGGTTACATTTACCACGGCCGTGTTCAGGAATTGGCCGAAGGCGCCCGTGAGGGCGGCCTCAAGTTCTAAGGAAAGGGAGGAATTAACTTTGGCCAGAAGAGAAGTTATCGAAAGCGAATACAAAGAAACCGTGGTTGCCATCAACCGCGTCAGCAAAACGGTTAAGGGCGGCCGCGTTATGAAGTTTGCCGCTCTGGTTGTTGTCGGTGATGGCAAGGGCACCGTGGGCTTCGGTACCGGTAAGGCCGGCGAAGTTCCGGATGCTATCCGTAAGGGCATTGAGGATGCAAAGAAGAACCTGATCAAGGTTTCTCTCCGTGGTAACACTATTCCTCACGAGATTATCGGCGAGTTTGGCGCTGGCAAGGTTCTGATGAAGCCTGCCGCACCCGGTACC
>JAZULW010000114.1:0-5468 GCA_045603285.1 Acutalibacteraceae bacterium
GCCGATCAGGTTATCCTGTTTGCGGGTTGAAACGATACTTCCTGTTACTTTTCCAATAATCATTTCTTTCACTCGTTTCTTTTCAGAATTAAAAATTTATTTGATGACGGTTACTTTATCGCCCTGTTTGATCTCGCTGGCATTGGCCTCGTCGGTATCAATGTGCATTTCCAAACGGAACGCTTTGTTGACACGCACTTGCACATCGTAGAAGGTGGTGCGGCGCTCGCCGTTTGCTTCTACGGTTACGTAGTCGCCGTCTTTGAGGCCAAACGCGGCGCCTTCTTCTTCGCTCATATGAATGTGCCGGTTGGCGATGATGCACCCTTCTTTCAAGGTGACCACCCCTTTGGGACCCACAATGGTAACAGGGGCAGAACCCGCAATGTCGCCCGATTCACGCACCGGCGGTTTCACCTTTAACACGAACGAGTCGGTACGGGAAATTTCCACCTGCGAAGCTTTTCTCACGGGGCCGAGCACGCGCACACCTTCAATGGGGCGAAGCGACGGGCCGATGATGGTGAGTTGCTCTTTACACGCGAATTGACCGGGTTGCGAGAGGTCTTTCATGGGGGTCAGTTGATACCCTTTGCCAAACAAGGTTTCCACATCGGCCTCGGAGAGGTGAATGTGGCGGTTGGACACGCCCACGGGCACCGTGCCGTCTGCTGCCGAGGCAGCGGCCGGCACATCACCGTATTGCGCCATTACGCGGTTGACGATTTCGGAAATCAATGCGGCATCGTATGCCATTGCAAACACTCCTTTAGATGATACGGAAACTGTCGGCCATCACGCAACGGCGTTGACGGGTGAAACTTCTGGCCGAAGTGATACCCTCACCGGTGGGGCCGGCAATGGTGAAGGTAGCGTGACCTTCGCCGCCGAAACCGATGCCGGCGTAAGACGGGGCATTTTTCACAAAGATCGTGGTTTCCACCGCCCGTGCGAAACGGGACAGGTTGTCAATGTTTTTGGAATGCATATGCGCCGTGTGGCGGTTACCGTGTTCGGCTTTTACCGCGAGGTCAATGGCCTCGTCAATGTCTTTGACGCGCACGATGGGCAAAATGGGCATCATCAACTCTTCTTGTACGAAAGGATGGTCAAAACCCGTTTCACACACGATGCAACGAACGTCTTTTCCCGCTTTCACGCCGATTTTCGAAAGAAGAACGGCGGCATCGCGGCCGACACAGTCACGGTTGACGATCTTTTTCACGTTGCCGTTTTTATCGGTCTTTTCCACCAACACGATCTTGGCCAATTCGTCGGCCTGCGCGGCATCAATGAGATACGCGCCGTTGCGCAACATAGCGGCAATGAGTTTATCGGCAATGTTCTGGAAAGCAAATACTTCTTTTTCGGCGATACACGGCAAGTTATTGTCGAAGGTGCATCCATCGATGATGTCTTTGCCTGCCTTTTCGATATCGGCGGTATCGTCTACGATAACGGGGGGGTTGCCTGCGCCCGCGCCGATGGCCTTTTTACCGGACGACAACACCGCACGCACCACGCCGGGGCCGCCCGTACATACGAGCAAGCGAATCAGCGGATGCGATTGCATCACAGCGGCGGATTCCATCGTGGGTTTCACCATGGAGCAAACGAGCACCTCAGGACCGCCGCCCGCTTTGCAAGCACGGTTTACGAGGTCTACGGCATAGTTGGAAGTGGCAATGGCATTGGGGTGTGGATTGAACACCACGCCGTTGCCCGCGGCGATCATACCGATGCTGTTGCAGATGACCGTTTCGCTCGGGTTGGTACTGGGAGTGATCGCACCCACCACACCGAACGGGGCCATTTCCACCAACGTAAGGCCGTTGTCACCCGTTTTGGCGTTGGACACGATATCCTCGGTGCCGGGGGTCTTATCCGCTACCAGCAAGTGTTTGGCTTGTTTGTGATCTACACGGCCCATACCGGTTTCGGCAACGCCAAGCGCCGCCATTATGGGGGCTTCTTCACGGGTAAGACGGCGAATTTCGGTGATGATCTTCTCGCGTTGTTCCACCGACATTGCACGCACGGCACGGTAGCCCGCTTCCGCGGCTTTGATGGCATCGTTCATATCGTCGTAGATGCCGACAAATTTGCGGGAACCATAATGTTTGCTGTCCCAATCGCTCGGCGCGGGAGTCGATTGCATATTTCCCAGCACACGGCTGACAACTTCGCGGATTTCAGCTTCAGAAAAGTTTGCCATATCGGTCACTCCTTAATAGATGAGTTCAATGTTGTGTTGTTTGCAATAGTCAATCCACCGTTCGCTCGGCGCGGCATCGGTGACAATGGTGTCCACCTCGTTTAAGTCGCACACGCGAACAAAGGAAATACGGTCAAATTTGGTACTGTCAATGGCCAACACCTTGTGGTTGGCGGAAGAAAAGATGGCACGCTTGATTTCGGAATCTTTTTCGTTTGATTCGGTGACACCCATTGCTAAATCGATGCCTTTGGACGAACACACGGCAACCGCCACGTGATAACCGCGAATCATACGCTCGGCGGACGAGCCGACGAGGGACAACGAGCCTTGTTTTAACACACCGCCCGTGGACAACACGTTCCATCCCTCTTTGTCGGACAGTTCGAGCAAAATTTCCACCGAATTGGTGATAAGGGTGATGTTTTTGCGGTTTTTGATGCTTTTGGCCACGTGTATGGCCGTACTGCTTGCATCGAGCATCAAATAGTCGCCGTCTTGAATGAGGGCGGCTATTTTTTCGGCAATGCGTTGTTTGAGTTCCACATTGGAACGTTTGCGCACGTTAAACGGCACGTCGGTGTTAAGGTTCTGGTTTAAAACGGCGCCACCGTAGGTTTTTTTGGCAAGGCCTTCGTTATCCAATTTTTCAAGGTCGCGGCGAATGGTTTCTTCCGTAACACCGAATTCCTGACTTAGATCTGCCACGATGACTTTGCCCTCGCTTTGCAGACGGGCGAGGATGACATTGCGCCGTTCAATGGCGAGCATACCGTCACATCCTTATAAAATGTTTTGCCACAATTTTTCGTCGGGATGAGGAATTACCGTACTGTCAAGGAACATACCGCCCTCGCCCGCACCGATCTTGGCAGTTTCAATGGCGGCTTGCACGGCGGCAATTTCGCCGGTGAGCAGCATATACGATTTGCCGCACATACCACGCGCCAGACGCAGTTCGATCAAGTCAACAAGTGCCGTTTTCGCGGCGGTATCGGCAGCCACAATGGCCGCGGCGGCCGAGAACGTTTCGAGAACACCCAGTGCGTTGGGAGAACCGATTTCACTGGCGCCGTACAGGGCGCTGAAAATAGAATCGTGGGGATTGCCAAGCACAAATCGGTCGATGAGTTGTTCGCTGTCGGCTGTAGCGGCGGCATCCACTGCCGCTTTTACGGCACTGAGTTCACCGCCAATGAGCACCATAAATTTGCCGGGGCAAACGGTGTCGGCTTGTAAAATGTCTACCTCTGCCGTTTTGACCATACGGTCCGCGGCACGCATACCGGAGGAGACGGTTTTGTATTCGACCATACCAATGGCTTTTTTCATGATCTTCTCCTCCTTACTTCGTAATGGTGATGACGCGGGCGGTCACATCGGTGACTGTGCCCGCCATCGGGGCATGAATCGCAACGCTGAGCGCGTTTTCGGCGGGAGCGGCAATGCATTGCCCCGCTTCCACGCGGTCGCCTTTTTTGACGATCGCAACCGCCGGCGCACCAATGTGCTGCGACAACGGAATACGCAATTTTTTGGTTTCGATTGTTTCTTCACGCATGGGTGCCGACTGGTTATACGGGTCAAGCCCGAGACGCGAACGCAACCGCGCAAGCGGTACCATTCGCCACGGACGGGCCGCGGAGACCGCGCCGGTTTTGGGATTTTGCGGTGGTTTTACACCGTGTTCGCGCAAACCGCTTTTGCACGCGGCAAGCAAACTGCGCGGTGAAAGCCCTTGCCCGCAGGAATACAACTCACACAGTCCGCAACTTGAACAGAACATCGAATTGACGTAGGGGGTGGCATCGTTGGTGATACCATTGGACGCTACGTACATAAACGAAGCGGGGTCAATGGGATGACCGAGCAAATGCCGCGGACACAGCGACGTGCAATAACTGCATTGGCAGCAAGCCGCCATAGCGCGTTTCATATCAATCACGGGTTTGGTGAGTTTCTTTTGCACAAGCGGCAACGTTTTGGGCAACACGAGAACGGCATTGGTGGTTTTGGTTACCACCTCGGCAGGAGAGCCGATTCGCCCCATCATCGGGCCGCCAATGACGTACGCAGGGTCCTCGATGGTAACGCCCCCCGCGAGATCAAGCAGTTCCCCAAAGGTCATACCAAGCGGCGCGTACAAGGTAATGGGATTTTTTACTTCTCCCGTCACCGTCACGTATTTGTGCGTAACAGGCTGGCCGTTTAACGCGCGGTAAACGTTATAGACCGTTTCCACGTTGAGAACGGTCACCCCCACCGCCAACGGAATACCGCCGGCAGGCACCACACGGCCGGTGGCTTCGTAGGTAAGCACCACCTCGTCACCGGCGGGGTACACTTCGGGCAAGGTGCACAATTTCATATTATCGTAAGAAGCGAGTTCCGCTTTCACCGCTTCAACGGTTCGTTTGTACGAACCCTTGACACCGACGTACACGGTTTCGACTTCCAGTATGTTCGAAAGGAAATGCAACGTGCTCAAAATTTCGTGAGTATACTGTTTGAGCAGTTGACGGTGCAGGCGGAGCAACGGCTCACATTCCGCACAGTTGAGGATCAAGGTGTCGGCGCGTTTGTCAAGCTTGGCATAGGTGGGGAAACCCGCACCGCCCGCGCCGACGATCCCGTGCTCCTGCAATAAGGATTTGATTTCTTCGATTGTCATGAATGGATCACTCCGGCAAGACCGGTACCGCTGTCCACGATACCGACAATGGCCGCATCTACGGGGCAATCCGCCATACCGCATCCGATACGGGCAGCACTGCCGGTGGCGACCAATACGATCTCATCAATACCGGCACCGATGTTGTCGATGGCCACGATCTTCGCCTTGGGATCGCCCAAGTCTTTGAGGGGTTCAACGACCATAAATTTGCTGCCGATAAGATTTTCGTTTTTACGTGTGGAAACAACGCTTCCCACAACTTTTCCGACGATCATCGTCTTCACCTGTCTCTTTCAATAGTGGTGGTCAACCGCAGAGGGGCGAAAGTGCCCCTCTGCGAGCCAAACACACGGGTTGCCAACCTCTTATTTGAGGGTGGGCAAAATTTTCTCCACGTCGTCGTGGGGACGCGGAATGACGTGAGTCGCAATGACTTCGCCCAAGCGACCGGCGCTGGTGGAACCGGCTTCAACAGCGGATTTCACGGCACCAACGTCACCGCGCACCATAACGGACACCAAACCGGAACCGATCTTCTCGGTGCCGATGAGTTGCACGTTGGCGGCTTTGACCATCGCG
>JAZULW010000115.1:0-3958 GCA_045603285.1 Acutalibacteraceae bacterium
GTATATCGATCGTGATCATGCGTATTTGTGCTAACGCTTTTGTCTGGGTTGATACAATATTCCGTAATGTAGATGTAATCGGTTGTGATTTCGTATGCAAAAAAGTACAGGCCGTAATCCCCGTAATCGTAACCAAAAAAGGCATTGTCATTCACCACAACAAATCCGCCGTTGTCACGGAACGCTCTGATCTCACTCGGCGAGTGGCTGGCGACGCCGTTTTCGACCGTCACCCGCAACACGGCGTGTGTTTTTTCCGTTGCACTCTGCAACTCTTCCACGGCAGTACCCAACTCCATAAACTTGTCACCAACCGCTTTTGCATCTGCCGGCATAAATTGTTTCGTTAAGGTGCGGTCCGTTGTGCAGATATGCGGATACGTACCTACAAAGGTTCTTTTATCTGCATAAATGTAGTAGTCTGTCCACTGAACCCAATCCGTCGATATTTCGTTATGGGCAAAGACCACGAAACCGGAAGCATCGTCACCGTAACTAAAAAAGGCATTGTCATTCACCACAACAAACCCACCGGCATCGCGGAACGCTTTGATTTCACTCGATGAGTGGCTGGCAATCCCGTTTTCGACCGTCACGTGCAGAATGTTTGCGGAGTTTTCCGCCAAAACAAGGGCTTTCTGCGCCGCCTCTTGCGCTTCTGCCATTACCGTTTGCCAACGCGGGAGCATCTCCCCCATCGCCGTGCCGTCTTCGCGCGCTTCAAAGAAAAGCTTTGCCGCGGGGTAATGCAGAATTGCCGTTTCGGTGTCGCCATCCACTTCCACCTCTACCAACCTTACTTTGGCAATACCCGCCGCCGTCCACGCCGCAGGTACCGTGTAAGAAACGGCACCGTTTTTAATATCCAACAACTCGGTAACGTCGTACGCACCGTTGGCGTCCTCAACCTCAATGCGGTATCGATGCCTGTCCGCCCCGTTGTTGAGCGTAAAAGAAATACGCGCAAACCCATCGTCACCGTAAAACCCCGCCTTTTGCGGTACCGTTGGGGACACCGCAGGCGGTGTCCTCGATACGGAAAACAAAATGTCATAAATCGGCTCTGCCATTGTGTTACCTCCTCTTAATAATACTTTTTCTTGTAGGGATTCGATTTCCACTGCGGACCAAAAGCTTTCCACATAACCTCTTTTTGGCTTCTCGTCAAACTCGAACTATCCAAAATTGCTTGCGCCTCTTTTTGATCAACGGAAGTGTTGCCGTTGGCGTCTGCCGTCCGTTTCAATAGAAAATACTGGTGCACAGGAACACCTTGCGAAATGATCTCGTGTGCTTTGGCGTATTTTTCACTTATTTCAACACCCGTAACCGTGTTCTTCGCCACCTGTTTGGAGTACGAATAAATATCGCTAAGGAGTTCCACTTTCTTCTCATCATTCAAAGCAGCATATTGTTCTATTTTGAGCAACCCTTCCACCGCTTCGGCCGACGTTTTACCGCTAATCTTTTGGTATTCCGCCTTTTGATGACTGTCAAGCGGCAACTTTCCACCGTTTTTCTCCACCGAATTGGGTGCCAACGAAGGAATCACCGCAGCCTTCCCCGTCGTCTGATACAAACGATAGATCTCATCCGCAGCCTCGCTCTCGTACCCTTTGGAAACGTTTGCGGGATTAAAGAAATTGTTGACCGCTCGAATAAGTGTTCCCCCAAGGCCTTCTCCGCCTACCTGCTTTTTCTCGTTTCCGAGCACGTCAACCGACGGTGCCAACGTGTTGCGCGCTACTGGGATTTTGTAAAGTGCTTTGTTGATCGCCGTTTTAACGCTATCTCCATATTCAAACGTATCGCGCATCGTTGGGTCAAAAGTCGCGGCAACTTTAGAAAGCATTTGTGGCGCTAAAACGGAAGTGTCAGATAACAGAAGATTCAAGAAATTCTCGAACAAATTGTCGCTTTCAAATAGCCCCTGTACCGAAGTCATAAATGATTGTTGAAAAAGCGTTTTTCCGGCCGTTGATATAGCATCAAGAATAATGTTGTGCAATTTGAGTTTCTCGCCGGTCATCTCCGCGTTTTCTTTATCCTGCATAAAATCGGCAATCATTGCGATCTGTGAAGACGTCGGTTGCAGCCAGTCGTAAGAATAATATTTCCCGCCAATTTTAACAGAGTAAGGTTGGTAGCCTTTAATGTAACGCTCAAAAGAGGCCACATCTTTGTCCTCGTCCTCCTTGCCCGTAACTTTAATCAACCCCAATCCAACAGCCGTTGCCATTAAGGCGGTGAAAAACGATCCTGAAATCGCATTTGCCAGATTTTTAACAAAATGATGTTGCATTTGCGGTGTGACCTTGTTTTTTTTAACCGCCCGCGTAAACATCAGAAGGTCATAACTCAAAGCTTTTACCAACCCAAAAGGTGAAAACTCAAGGATGGCCTTCGTCAAGTTTGCGGGCGTTTTTGCAAATTTAATACAGACATCACCCGGTCCGTAAGGTAATCCTTTCCCTTCGCCGAATTGAAAATTTGCCGCTTTTTTGATGGTCGATACCATCTTTGTCATGGCATTGTCGTCTTGCCACGTTCTTTGCGCCGCCTCCAGTTTCGCGATTTCTATCATCTCGGCAGTCGGATTGGTCGCATGGTTGATTTTCATTTGTCCTTCAAGGGAGTTCATAAACCACATTTCGAAAAAAGGGCGATCGCCGAGCTCCATGAGAAATGACTCTGTTCTATCCAAAGAATTAAGTACATGCGAAAGAGCGTTAAGAACCCCCGCGGCCTTTCCGGTGTGATTCTCATTGAAATTGTTAGCACCCTGCCCTTCGATCTTTAAGCGATCCTCGTTGCCCTGACGAGTATCAATTTTATATCCTGCCGCCATTGAACGGCGAAAGTCATCAAACGCTTCACTGGTTCCTTTTTCCATTCCAGTTACACTTCTAAACTGTGTCACCGTTTTTATCCGTATACCTGTCGTTTTGGAAATCAGCCTATCTACGCCTGCGCCGACAAAATCGGCAAGAACGTGATAAGGTGTTATTGAAACATTCCCCAAAATGTTTCTGAGAATGGTCAACGGATTCAGCAACATACCGATCCGTTGAAGCGCTTTGAAGGCCTGCCCACGTTCGTGCGGGATTTTGCTTTGAATACGGCCGGCAATATTTGCAAGCGCAATATCCTTGTCCCGTCCCTCCGGCAATCTTGCTGCATCCAGCGTGTGAACAAGAATGTATTCGCAATCTTCATCCGTCAACTGAAATTTGCTCTTGTTTTCGCGCGCCCATTTAACCGATCTGCTTTTACACATATCTTCATACGCATCGGAAAGGTTCTTTTGTGCATAAAGCAACATTCCTTCGGGAGTCATCCGCCCAAGTATGGAAAACATCTGTACCGCTTGGCCGCTCTTTGTTCCCATAAGGCGCAACTTCTCAGCAACCAATACTTCGTTTCGATGGTCCCCAACCATTTGATATCGACTCATCAAAATAAAACCGGCAGCAATATCCTCTTCCGTAAAGCCCTTTTGTTTAGAAAACCACTCATTAACGTACTGTGCGCCGCCTTCGTTTAGTTTTTCGTTTGCCGCCTCCATCGTCTCGCGGTTGGCAATGCGATCATATCGCGAAATCAGTGTGTCCGTCGCCGCTAACGCTTTCAAATGATCGTCAAAAATATCTGCCCCCTGCAAATTCTTGGCAAAAGCACTTTGGCCATCGCCTTTTTGATTGTGCACACGGCTATGTTGAAGATCTGGTGTCGTGTTGGCATCTTCTTCGGACGACGAGGCGATCGTAAGCGGATTTCCCTTGTCACTCCGCCGATCTGTTTCACGAAGTTGCCGCAGCTCCTCACGTTGACGCATTACCTCCGCACGCAGCTGTTCTTCCGTGTACCCCAACAGATCCTTGTCATCAACTGCCCAACCTTGCTCATCTTGAACTTCGAGCGCACTTTCACGTTCCATCACAGATGAAACGGAATATTT
>JAZULW010000116.1:0-10637 GCA_045603285.1 Acutalibacteraceae bacterium
AGTCGGCAAAGGCATGACCTGCTTCGTGGGTAACCACTTCCACATCGTGTTGCGTACCGTTAAAGTTTGCGAAAATGAACGGCACTTCGTATGCGTGAAGCGAAGTGCAATAACCGCCGCCCGCTTTTCCTTCCGTGGAAAGAACGTCCAATAGCTCGTTGTCAAGCATCGTATTGAAAAACTCACTTGTTTCGGGGGAGAGTTCATCATAGAACACTTTGCCGTGCGCCAAAATGTCATCGGGCGTGCCGCACGGTTTGGGGTTGCCTGAACGGAACATCAACGCGTTATCGGCAAAACTCATGGGATACACTTTTCCCAAACGTTTGGCCTGCTCGCGATAAATCGCGTCCGCCACCGGCACCAAGTACTTCACAACAGCGACGCGGAATTTTTCCACATCGTCTTTGCCGTAGCAATTACGCCCCATATTGTAGTAACCCAGTTCTGTGTAGCCTTCGTATCCCAATTTTTTGCCCATCGTATCCCGCAGAGCAACCAATTGGTCGTAGATGCCGTCCAATTTCTCTTGATTGTCCTTATACCATTTCCCTTCCGCTTTCCACGCAGCCAAACGGCGCGCATCGTCGGCGTCCGTTTTAAACGGCGACATTTGCGAGATGGTATATTCCCCGCCTTCAAACGGGATCTTGGCCGAAGCCAACAATTTTTCGTATTCTTGTGTTAATTCATTTTCTTTTTGCAGTTCGGGGATGATTTCGGGCGAAAATGCTTTTAAAGCAATTTCCGCGTTAAGAAACATAACATCACCAAACTCTTGCGTAAACTCTTTACGAAAAGGCGATGCCAGCAACGCCATCGTCCATTGTTGTTGATAGGCCTGCAACTCCGGCATTACGGCGTTCCAAAACTTCATTTCCTCGTCATAGAACGTGTCACGCGTGTCAATGGAATGGCGAATGTGCGCCAAGGTTTCATTTGTCATAAACTGTTTCAGGAACGCTTCCTTTTCCAGAAAGACGGCTCGCGCCTGCTTGTAATTTTGAGCCTCCGACAACGATTTGGTAAAGCCCTCAAACTGTTGCTTGGCCATTTCGGGATCGGGACGATGATACGGCATTTCGGAAAATTTCATAAAAGACCTCCGCGTCGAGAAATTGCAATAGAAGGCAAATATTTATACTAAATATAGCATATAAAACAAAATTAAGCAAGTCTTTCCTTCGTTTTTTTGCAACTTTGTAACGAAATTATGCATTAGGTATAGCAAAAGCCCCCTTGCTTTCCGTTGACCGAGACCGCAAGAGGACTTTAATATTTATACCATGGGGAGAATCAACATTTTATTTTCCGACAGTTTATCGGTGCCCAAAATATCATTTTCTTCGCAAAGACATTTTAAGGCGATGTGTTGACGCTTGGCAATATCCCATACCCTTTCGCCCGCCGTCGCGAAATAGACTTTCATACAGCATTCTTCCATTGCCGGTTCTGCACGGTATTTCAACTTTTCATCCTTTTCCACTTCACATAAAACCGCATATCGCTTCACGTTTTCGAAACGGCAATGAATCAAAAACGTAATTTTCAGTTCCACACGATTACCGCTGATTTTCCACTCTGCAGTTAAACATTCTGCATCAATCACCATACGATCGGAATATTTTGTGAGCGGCAAGGAGAATTTGGCAGGACGTTCATAAAATGCAAAGCAGTTACGGGAGTCACGCCCCAACATACAAACCGAAGTAAGTATCTCTGCACATTTCCCCCTACCTTCCTCAAGCGAGGAAACCGATACAACGTCACACCAAAGATCATCAACGGAAACAATGTCGTTGTCGGGCAATTCCACCGATACATCAAGCGTTTCGGTGTGACAGGAAATATCCTCAATACAACAAAATTCCATCGTAGTGGGAATCGTTTTTAACGGGAATTGTGTATGATAGGCGTCCGTTATCAAGGTGTCCGTTTGCGTTTCATATGCACGAAAACTAAGCAATACTTTTCCACTGAATGACAGCAGTTTGCTTTCACCTACAGGTGTTTGTGCCGGATGAGTTTCGCAGTACATCATCGATGCTCGACACTCACACAAACACTCTTCGTTCAAACCGTGCAAATCCACGATCTGACTGAAGAGAATGACATTTCGCGATGAACCCAACGTTCCCTCTTCGTTAACCGTATATACACTTTCTAAAACAATCTCGCCTTTTACCACGGCTTTACCGGGTAAAACTTTGCATTCGGTAACACGCGGAACAGCACCGGTACGAATCAGCATTTGAGCATCGTTTACATTTTCCAATTCCACAATTTCATTCACGGTGAAACTTTTTTCTTCCTCTCCGACCAAACGCGTAAACGATACACATTCTTCTTTCGTTTGTAAGGCACTGTCATTTTGGGAATCCAAGATTGTTTTACAACGTTCGCCGCGAACCATTACTTTTACACCGAAAGCACCGTGTATATCCACACGGCGAGGTCCTGTAGCACGGCAGTTTACGTAATTCACACTTGTAGAAAGTTCAACCGAATCATTATTGTTCATTTCCTTTACGGTGAAGGAACAGGAGAAAGGCTGAGTGGTTTCAAAACTCCGCACGCATGTTCGTTCCTCGTCCAGATACAAAATCTGTAATCCAACCGTTCCATCCGCCGCCACACGATCGCCGCTAATCTGTTTACTTTGCACAACAGGACGCAGGATACATTTTAAAACAGCGGCAATATCCGGCAAATAATCGGGAAGAACAAAATCGCAATCGAGCGGCTGTTCCATCACGTCGTCAAATACCGTTTCCATTTTATTCAACTGCTTTGTTATCGCCTGAAATTCCATCTAGATCTCTCCTTTTTACGGCTTTCTTATTGAAACTATATTCTTTCACAAAGAAAAATATGCAACAAAAAAACGAATGGTTGCGTTACAACCATTCGCTTTTTTGTTTATTCCACTGCAGTCCCCTTTTTGATTTTAAACCAACTTCTTAATAGTGCGCCAATAAATTTCGGGCTTTTGACTACAACGATCTGCATACAAAATCCTCCCTATGTCCATTTTAACCGCACTTTAACAAGGAAAGTCCGGCAAGAACCAAAAGGATCGCCGCTATGATCAAAATGAATCGCAAAGGAAAGGCAATTACCAACAACACGCCTATACCGAATGTTAAACAATAAGCACCGTATCCTCTGTTTCGTCTGCTCATTACGCTCTCCCCTTTTGGCTTCTATAGTAACATCATATTCCTCAGAAGAAAAAAGGTTCGGTTTTTTATACAAAAAAAACCCGTGCAATTTCTTGCACGGGTTTTTGTCAGAATTAGTTGCAGATGGTTTTCTCGGTATCTTTGTCGAAGAGGTGGATCTTGGTGTTATCCAATACCATTTCCACTTCATCGCCGGGACGAGCCGTAGAGGTCGGGTCAACACGAGCAACCATATTGAAGCCTTCCACATTGAAGTACAAGAAGGTTTCGGAACCCATCAACTCGGTAACTTCAATGTTTGCTTTGATACGGCAGTCGCCGAACACTTCCATAAAGCGGGGTTCGTCATGCACATCCTCGGGACGGATACCCATAACGACTTCTTTTTCGTCTTCCTTGCCGAGAAATTCATCCAAAATGCCTTTGTGGTTTTTGGAATCCGGCAACGGAATGAGGTATTTAACACCTTTTCTGGTTTTGGTGTCTTCCGTACCAAACTCAACAAAGAATTTGCCGTCGTTCTTCTTCAACGTGCATTCCACAAAGTTCATTTGCGGGCTACCGATAAAGCCGGCGACAAACATATTACCGGGTCTGGAGTAGAGGTTGTTCGGGGAATCAACCTGTTGAATCAAACCGTCTTTCATAACCACGATACGATCCGCCATGGTCATAGCTTCGGTTTGGTCGTGGGTAACGTAGATAAAGGTGGTACCCAGTTTCTTATGCAATTTGGAGATCTCCGTTCTCATTTGAGCACGAAGTTTGGCGTCCAAGTTGGAAAGCGGTTCGTCAAGCAAGAACACCTTGGGTTCACGAACGATGGCACGACCGAGCGCAACACGTTGACGTTGACCACCGGACAAAGCCTTCGGCTTTCTATCGAGCAAGTGAGCGATATCCAAGATACGAGCAGCTTCTTCCACACGACGCTTAATTTCGTCACGCGGAGTTTTGCGCAATTTCAAACCGAACGCCATATTCTCAAACACGGTCATGTGCGGATACAACGCATAGTTTTGGAACACCATCGCAATGTCGCGATCTTTGGGAGCCACATCGTTGACCAAACGGTCACCAATGTACAGTTCACCATCGGAAATTTCTTCCAGACCGGCGATCATACGAAGCGTGGTGGACTTACCGCAACCGGAAGGACCAACCAAAATAATAAACTCTTTGTCTTTGATTTCCAAATTAAAATCGGAAACCGCAATAACACCGCCGGGATATTTTTTGTAGATCCCTTTTAAAGACAAGCTTGCCATTTGAAAACCTCCATATTTTTAGCAGAAAGCCTAACGCGACCCTCTCTGCTTTGATGCATTTATTATAACAATATTTTTTCCATTATGCCATATCAATAGCATACAAAGATATAAAATTCCTTTGTCTATTTTGAATAAAAAATAGTTTATTCAAAGGGTTTTTGACATTCTTCACCCGTCATATAGCGGCTTTCGCCTTCTTTCAACAACGGATCCAGCTGTAATTTTCCAATGGAAATGCGCTTAAGAAAATCGACTCCGAGCCCCCGCACGCCAAACATACGCTTGATCTGATGATAACGCCCCTCGGTAATGACAACTTCCGCTAAAGGGTTATCATCGTCTTCAAGAATGCGCAACGAAGCAGGTCGACACAACGTTCCGTCCGCCAAAACAATTCCTTTTCGAAATGCGACAATATCCTCTTCCGACAACGGTCCGTCCAAACGCGCATGGTAGCATTTGGCGACCGATTTTTTGGGTGAAAGCATACGGTGGGCGTAATCGCCGTCGTCCGTTAAAACAACCAACCCAACCGTATCCTTATCCAAACGGCCGGCAGGAAACAAATGCTTTCGTTGATGTTCAGGCGGCAATAAATCCACCACCGTTTTTACACGAGGATCACGCGAGACACACAAAACACCTGACGGTTTATTCATCATTAAATACACAAATTTTTGGTATACGATCGGTTTCCCCTCAACTGTAACCGCATCGTCTTCACAGATTTTGCAAGCGGTGTCACGGCAAACAACACCGTTCACCGTCACCAGGCCTCGACGAATCAAGCGTGTGGTCTCACTGCGACTCAACGTCCCCTGTGAAGCTATAAACTTATCCAAACGCTGTGTCACGGCATTTCACTTCCTCATTTGAATTCGATTAAATTAACGGGGCATCCCCATTCGCCGTTGCAATATGCCCGGCTATTACCGTGTCGCGGTACACGTATAAGTATGCATGCGATGGTTCAGTTTCAGCATTAAGAATGCGATATTTGTAACATTTTACCCGTTTCCCCAAATACGCTTCCAAATCAAATCCGACCTGTTTTTGGATCTTATTGTACTGTACAATGGTTTCGTCCGTTTGGTCAGGCAAGCGAATCTCTTGCACTTCGACGGCATCGCTTTCCGTTTCATAACCCAAACGTTTCAGAAAAGCAACCCGTTCCTCCCCTGTTCCGCCACGTGTACTGACAACGGGAATATCATTGGAAGACGATTTGTCTGTCGGGGGAACCGTCAATGCCAACAACGCCACCAATGCCACGGCGCAGATACCGACCAATACAGAAACAAGTTGGTTTTTACCGGTCTTGATAGAAAGAACAAACATTAGATGCACATCCCCTTTACTGATTTTGGTATCAGTATACGAGGAAGGCTTCTTCATTATTACAAAATAAGCAATTCTTTGGGTGAACGAGTGAGATTGCGACAGCCATCTTTGGTGATGAGCACCATATCTTCAATACGAACACCAAAACGCCCTTCCAAATAAATGCCGGGTTCGACCGTAACAACGTTGCCCGGGGTTAAGAGCCTCTCCCCTGCACGCGGTGATAAGTTCGGCCCTTCGTGCACTTGCACACCGACACCGTGCCCGGTGCCGTGGCCAAAACAGTTTCCGTATCCGGCGGCGGCAATGATATCCCGTGCGGCGGCATCTCCTTTCACACAGGAGACGCCGGCTTTGAGCGTAGACAATGCCGCTTGTTGCGCTTTTAGCACCGTATCGTACACGTGTTTTTGCTCGTCTGACACATAGCCAAGAGCAACGGTTCTTGTCATATCGGAATGGTAGCCATCGACTACTGCGCCAAAATCCATCGTAATAAAATCGCCCTTCGCGATGGGTTTGTGGCAAGGAATGCCATGGGGTAACGAAGTGTTGGCACCGGACACAACGATAAAATCAAAGGCCACACGTTGCGCCCCTTCACGGCGCATAAAAAACTCCAATTCCAAAGCCACTTCTCGTTCGGTAGCACCTTCGCGAATATACGGCAAAATGTGTTCAAACCCCGCCTCGGTGATGCGTTGTGCTTGTTCAATCAGCGCCACTTCACGTTCGTCTTTCACGGCACGCATTCCCGAAAGCCAACTGTCTAACTCATCACCGCACTCAAATTCAACATTGGAAACGGCCTGTCGCAGCAGCGCGCCTTGCGCCAACGAGGTTTCTCCTGCTTCCAAATAAATGCGAGTGATTCCTTGTTTTTGACATAGTTCGGTCAACGCCTGCGACAAGCGGGTGATCATCACACATTCCGCACCCGTAATGGTGGCTTTCGCCACTTCAATATACCGAAAATCGGTGAGAAAATATGCGTTTTCACGCGTAATAAACAACCAGCTGTCACCCGACGGAAAGCCGGTGAGATAGCAAAGATTGTGCGGTGCCGCAACCAGTGCAGCCGAAATTTTGTCGGGCAACATTGCCGCCAACGTTTCCAATTTGGTTTTCATTTCATTTCGCCTCCGTATAATCGCATTAAGGTGCACGCATCTTCCGCTTGCGTACCGTCCGACTCACAAATGAACGTTGGACTTAGCCCGCGTTCGCGGATAAGCGTCATTAGCGGTGCGGGTTCCGGCCCATACACTTCATCCGAAAACGTCAAGTGCCGTTTTTCGCCCCCTTTGGTATACTCGATTTTCGAAAAATGGGCGTGAAAACGCGATGCACGGTCTTTCCCCAACTCGTTTTCCAACCGGTCAAGCAAAACAGCAAACGCTTCACGCGTATTGAGTTCTCCGCCCGTTCGACTGTTGAGATGGCCAAAATCGATACAAGGCAAAAAGCGCTCATCCAAGCGGCAGAAAGTAAGCACCTCATCCAAATTGCCCAACTGGTTAATTTTACCCATGGTCTCCGGGCAAATAATAACGTCGCTGAGCCCTTCGGCATCCAACGCTTGTTGTGCACGCATCAAGGTGTCGCAAGCGATTTTGGTTGCCTCCTCACGCGAGCGCCCACCCAAACCACCGGGATGCGCGACAATACGGGTCCCCCCCATCAAGCGAACAGCACGGGCACTTTCCAAAATATAGCCAATGGAATTGTCCCGTTTTTCTTCCTCTGCCGATGCAAGGGAAATGAAATAAGGAGCGTGAAGCGACAATTGAATGTCATAGCGTTCGGCTTGTGCACGCAAAGCGAGTGCGGATTCTTCCGAAACGCGAACACCACGCCCGCATTGATATTCATAAGCCGTCAAACCTTGTTGATACAACCATTCCGGTGCTTGTACCGTCGATTTTTTGCCGGCCGCATAAAAAGCATCGCCGTTTCCCGCAGGGCCGAAACGAGCACTCATTTTCTTTCCTCTTTCCGTTTATAAAGATACCGCTCCAATTTGCGTTTTAACCTCAAAATCGGTTTTCCCGTTTCAAGCAAAATGGGCTGCAATTGTATGCTTTTTACGCCGCACAAGTTGGCACCCAGAATATCGGTGAAAACCTGGTCGCCAATGGCAACACATTCGTTTCGTTTGAGGCCCATACGGCGAGCACCACGCAAAAAGCCAAACGGCAACGGTTTGCAGGAAAGGGATGTATGCCGCAGACCGATGCGATTGGCAAAAGGCGCCACGCGCCATTCCCACGAATTGGAAACTACTGTCATACAAAAACCGGCTGCTTTCATATCGGAAAGCCACGCTTTTATCTCGTCACTTAAATGTTGGCTGCCGTGTGTGGTAAGGGTGTTATCCACATCCAAAAGAAGACCGCGCACACCCAAGTCGTGCAGCAAGTTCGGTGTAATATCGGTAATGCGATTACAGTAAACCGTTGGATAAAAAAGCGGCACACACATTCTCCTTCCCATAAATGATAAAAAGCGGGCGTTGCGGCCCGCTTTTTAACTTATTTGAACTTTCTCTTACGAGCAGCCTCAGACTTCTTCTTACGACGAACAGAAGGCTTTTCATAGTGTTCTCTTTTCCGAACTTCGGCCAGAACACCGGAGCGAGCACAAGACTTCTTCCAACGACGAAGAGCGCTATCCAAGGATTCGTTCTCTTTTACTTTGACTTCAGACATTCCTATTCCCTCCCTCCGCCTGTCAGCAGGGGTAATTTTATTGGTAACTACGATATTATACAACAGGAATTGATACTCGTCAAGCCCTTTTTGTAATTTAATTACAAGGGTTTTACTACCAAGTTAACCAATTTGCGCGGAATATACAACTCTTTCACAATTTGTTTTCCATCCAATTCGGCGGCAATCTTTTCCTGCGCTTTGGCAAGAGCGATCACATCGTCCGAAGAAGCATCCACCGCCACGTTCAGGCGATCACGGATCTTGCCGTTCACCTGCACGGCGATTTCAACGGTGCTTTCTTCACACTTGCTCGGGTCGAAGGCAGGCCACGGACGGTAATCCAACGTCCCTTCATAGCCGAACATCTCCCACAATTCTTCCGTCATATGCGGCGCGAAGGGATTGAGAAGTTGCAACAAAACAGCATATTCGGCACGCGTTACACCACCGGCGGAACTCAAATCGTTAAGCAATGCCATCATCGCAGCAATTGCCGTGTTGAACTTCAAATTTTCAATATCGTCGCCTACTTTACGGATGGTACGGTTGATAGCAATTTCCATTGCAGGACGAATTTCATTATCGTCCGTCACCTGTTCACCGAGCATCCAAACGCGCTCCAAGAAACGTTGCACACCGCGAATGCTGGAGCTGGACCAAGGTGCAGCTTTTTCGAAATCACCGATAAACATCTCATACAAGCGCAGCGTATCGGCACCGTAATCACGCACAATTTCATCGGGGTTAACCACGTTACCGCGCGATTTGGACATCTTCTCCCCGTTCTCACCCAAAATCATACCGTGGCTGGTACGTTTGGCGTACGGTTCGGGGGTGGGAACCACGCCAATATCGTATAAGAATTTGTGCCAAAAACGGCTGTAAAGCAAGTGAAGCGTCGTATGTTCCATACCGCCGTTGTACCAGTTGACGGGCATCCAATAATCCAGTGCCTCTTTGGAAGCCAAGGCGGTGATGTTGTGCGGATCACAATACCGCAAGAAATACCACGAAGAACCCGCCCATTGCGGCATGGTGTCGGTTTCGCGCTTGGCGGGAGCACCACATTTCGGGCAAGTGGTATTCTCCCACGCATCAATCGCCGCCAACGGAGATTCGCCGTTATCGGTCGGCTCATAACTTTCCACCGTAGGCAATTTTATGGGCAACTGGTCTTCGGGGACACCCACCTGACCGCAATGCGGACAATGCACGATCGGAATGGGTTCCCCCCAATAACGTTGGCGGGAAAAGACCCAGTCGCGCAATTTGAAATTCACTTTGCTTTCGCCAATACCTTCTTTTTCCAAATGCGTAATGATGGCCGCTTTCGCTTCGTCGACCGAAAGGCCGTTCAAGAAACCGGAATTCACCATAATACCGGTAGCACAGTCGGGAAAGGCTTCTTTTTCCACATCGCCGCCTTGCACGACTTCGATGATCGGCAAGTTGAATTTCTTGGCAAATTCCCAGTCGCGGGTGTCGTGTGCGGGCACAGCCATAATGGCACCCGTACCGTAGGAGACCAACACGTAGTCGGAAATGAACAACGGAATCTCACGGCCGTTCACGGGATTGATAGCCGTTACACCTGACAAGCAGACGCCCGTCTTGTCTTTGGCCACTTCCGTGCGTTCAAAATCAGACTTGCGCGAAGCAGTATCTTGATAAGCACGAACTTCGTCCACATTCTTGAGGATGCCGTTATTTATCCAGGTTTCAATCAAGGGATGTTCGGGGGACATTACCATATAGGTCGCGCCAAACAACGTGTCGGGACGCGTGGTATAAACCACTACATCGTCACCGGCGGTCGTTTTAAAAGTTACTTGCGCGCCCGTAGAACGGCCAATCCAGTTGACTTGCTGCGCTCTCACGCGTTCGGGATAATCCACCAACGCCAAATCGTCAATTAAGCGTTGCGCATACGCGGTAATTTTGAGCATCCATTGACTCTTTACCTTACGCACTACTTCACCGCCGCAACGTTCACAAACGCCGCCAACAACTTCCTCGTTCGCCAACACACATTTGCACGACGTGCACCAGTTGACCGCCATTTCTTTTTTGTAGGCAAGCCCTTTGTTAAAGAGTTGCAAAAAGATCCACTGTGTCCACTTATAATAATCGGG
>JAZULW010000117.1:0-7683 GCA_045603285.1 Acutalibacteraceae bacterium
AATGATCACGTCGCGCCGTTCGGATAAAGCCGACGTCGCGGAATGGCGCAATTTGTCGATCTCGTCGTTAATGGCAGAGTCCTTTTCAATGTAGGTGTCGGTCGGGGGAATATACGCTTCAGGCTGATAATAATCGTAGTAGGAAACAAAATATTCCACCGCGTTTTCGGGGAAGAATTCGCGGAACTCTGAGCAAAGCTGTGCGGCAAGAGTTTTATTGTGAGCGAGAACGAGAGTCGGGCGGTTCACATTGGCGATGATATTCGCCATCGTAAAGGTCTTACCCGAGCCGGTAACACCAAGTAAAACCTGCTCTTTTTTGCCGCTGAGCACGCCCTCGGTGAGCGCGGCAATCGCCTGTGGCTGGTCTCCGGTTGGCTTGTAATTGGAATGTAACATAAATTTACCCATACGCTCACCGCCTTTCTCTAAGTATTGCCGAAAAGTATTAGCAGTATAGTATACCACAAAATTTTATATAAGTAAAGAGCCGATACAAAACCGTATCGGCTCTTGCGGATTTAAATTTTATAGGCTTTTTCCACGGGCACCGCGCAGAGAATGGCGTGTGCTTCGGTGTGCAAGCCAAATTCGTTATTGACGTCTTCCATAATCTTTTCGCTGACATTGGCAGGCGCTAAAATGCAGATGACCTCGCGTTCTTCTTCGATATCGATCTGCGCCAGTTCACACAATTTTTCGGTTTCGGCCAAACGAGCACGTAACACCGTACCGCCTGTAGCGCCCGCGCGTTTGGCAGTATGCATCACTTGGTCGGTATACCCCTCGCCCACGGTAATGAGAATGAGGTTGTGTTTGTGTTCGTTTTTCATAGTGCCTTCTTCTCCTTGTGCTTCCTCTACGGAAACGTTATGGTGCAAAATTTCGCAAATCAAACGGTTTGCGGCCGATAAACGAAGCACCATCATCAATCCGCCGTATTCGGAATAGGTGTTGAAGTTGTCTCCGAAATCGACCATCATTTGTTTCACAGCCGATTCGGCGGCAAGGCTGATGACAATATCTTTATCATTACTGCCAAGCCCGAAAATGTCCATCATTTCGGTGGGGGCGGTACCAAACCCCACACATTGAAAATGCATACGAATGTCCAACCCATCCAAGCGAGACATCAGTTTTTTCCCTTTTCCGCGCTCCACAAACGAGAGGAGTACCGAAAGGCGTTTTGCGTATCGTTTACTCACGCGCACTCCTCCTCAAAATACACAATATCGTTCTCCACTTGACGGAATTCCGCGTGTGCCTTTTGGAGCATACGGCGGCGGCGGAGATTGCCGCTGAGCCCGAGAATCTGAATGGTAATGAGCGGTGTCATGGCGATCATTGCCACAATGCCAAACGCATCCGTCATCACATTGCCACCCAGCATTTCGCACGCGCCAACGGCAAAGGGGAGCATAAACGTGGTGGTCATCGGGCCGCTGGCAACACCGCCCGAGTCGAACGCAATACCCGTATAGATGGGCGGAACGTAAAAACTGATGACGAGCGAAATGGCATAGCCGCCAATCAAGAACGGCAAAATGGAAATGCCCGTGAGCACACGCAACATCGCAATGCCGACCGACACTGCCACACCGATGGAGAGTGCCAGACCGAGCGAACGTTCGGTAATGGCACCGTTGGTCACTTCGTTTACTTGTTTTTTAAGCGTGTGCACCGCCGGCTCTGCCGACACGACGAAATAGCCCATCAACATACCAATGGGAATGAGCAACCAACGCGCATCACTCTCGGCAACGGCGGCACCGATGAGTTTACCGGCCGGCATAAACCCGACATTGGCACCCGTTAGGAACAACACAAGCCCAACGTACGTATAAATCATACCCACACATACCTTGGCAAGCTGGTGTTTGTGGAAACGTTTGGAAATAAGTTGAAAAATAACAAACAAGGCCACGATGGGCAAAAAGGCGATTAGCACTTCTTCGGCATAGTGCGGAAGGACATAAAAGAACTGCATAAACGCTTCTTTGGTGGTGGTCACGTTCGGTAATACCGTTTGGGTGGTTTGGGAATCGGGGTTATAACAAATGCTGAGCACAAGAACCGATAAAATAGGCCCGATACTGCACAGCGAGACCAAACCGAAACTGTTTTCACGCGCACGTTTTTTACCGCCGATAGCCGCAAGACCCGTGCCGAGCGCCATAATGAACGGTACGGTGATGGGACCTGTGGTCACACCGCCGGAATCAAATGCAGTCGCCACAAAATCGGACGGGACAAAGAAGGCCAGTACAAGGATGGCACTGTAAAACACAATCAGCAGCCGCGACAACGGAATGTTGCGGCGAATGCGGAACAACGCGATGGCCAAAAACACCCCGACACCTGCGGCCACACACAGGATGAGCACCATATTGGGAATAGAGGGAACTTGTTCTGCCAACACCTGCAAATCGGGTTCGGCGATGGTGATAACAGCGCCGAGAATAAAGCAGACCACCAGCGGCGGCAACCATTTTTTACTTTTGGCAACGCGGTTACCGATGCCTTCACCGAGAGGCTCCATTGAAATGCCCGAACCGACGGTGAAAAAACTCATACCGCCGATCAGCAACAACGTACCAAACAGAAAAAGCACCAGCACACCGGCATTGAGAGGGGCGGCCGTGATGCTGAGCAACAACACGATTGCCGCAATGGGCAACACCGATTGCAACGATTCTTTGATGGAAATTTGAATATGCTGCACGACCGTCTCCCCTTTCTCACCATATATATTCAAGAACCAATTTATTATACCGAATATGGCGCGCTGGTGTCAATGGGCTTCACGGTTTATTTATAAACTTTTGTTGCAAACTGCCGACATTTGCGGTATGATGAAATGGATTTTTACACAATGAGGTTGTTTATGTTTATTCGTTCCATGTTAAAAGACAAACCGTTTTGGAAAACACTGATCTCCTTAGCGCTTCCCATTGCGTTTCAAAACTTATTGTCCAGTTCACTTGCCATTGTGGACAACGTGATGATCGGGCAACTGGGTGACATTGCAGTAGCCGCCGTTGGGGAAGCGGCACAAGTGGCCTTTTTGATCAACATTTTCCTGTTTGGGCTCACTTCGGGCGGTGCCGTTTTTGCTGCGCAATATTGGGGGAGCCGCAATATGGAAGGGATTCGCCGCACCTATGGACTGGTGTTGTTGTCCTGCACCGCCCTTTCTACGATCGCCGCCCTACTGGTATCGACGTTCCCTCACGTTGTGCTTGGCTGGTACACCAATTCCGAAGCCATCATTTCACTCGGCTCGGAGTATCTGCGGGTGGCGGCCTTTTCATATATCGGCATCGCGATCAATTTGAGCTTTTGCACCATTTTGCGTTCGATGGAAAAGGTAACGTTGCCGGTCGTTGCCAACCTGATTTCGGTGCTTGTGAACGTCTTTTTTAACGCGGTACTCATTTTCGGTTTGTGGGGATTCCCGAAACTCGGGGTAAAAGGCGCCGCCATTGCCACCGTCATTGCCGCCTTTGTCAACCCGCTTGTCATTTTCGCGGTATCGTTTTGTAAGCGCTATGTTCTTCGTTCTTCTCTGCGGGAGATGTTCCGTTTCCCCGCGGGGTTCGTTAAACATTTTTTCAGCATTTCCTTCCCTGTGTTTTTCAACGAGGCGATGTGGGCACTTGGCGTCGCGGGAGTCAACATGGTATTTGGCCGTATGGGCGAAAGCAACATCGCCGCCCTTACCATTGCGCGAACGGTGGAAAATCTGGCGTTTGTTCTCGTTGTGGGGCTTTGTAACGCTTGCAGTGTGCTTATCGGTAAAAATATCGGGCGAGGCCATTTTGACACCGCCAAACTCTATGCCAGACGATTTACGCTTATCGTACCCTTTGTTTGCGCCGTCATCGGCGGTATTATTGTCGCGTTGCGCTCCCCCATTCTTTCGCTTTTTGCGTTGTCGGAAAAAGCCACGGCCACGGCAATGGGGTTGCTTTTCCTTTACGGATTGGAAATGCCGCTTCGCAATCTTCCGTATTTGGCCATTGTCGGCATTTTCCGTGCGGGCGGTGACACACGCACCGGTCTTCTTTACGATATGCCGTGCCTATGGGGTATTGCACTGCCGCTTACGGCGGTGCTCGGATTAGTGTTAAAATGGGATTTCTTGCTTGTGTATTTGCTGATGTTGTTATGTGAGGATATCCCCAAGAGCATCCTGTGTGTGCGCCATGTATTGTCAAACAAATGGTTGCGTGTCATAACCTAAGGAGAAAAAAGCAAGTCTTTCGACTTGCTTTTTTAAATGGCATTCCGTTCACGGCTGGTGCATATCTCTGCATGACAAAAATAAAAAATCGACAAGCCGAAACTTGTCGATTTTTTGGTGCGAGGAATGGGACTTGAACCCACACGTCGTTTGACACACGCACCTCAAACGTGCCTGTCTGCCGATTCCAGCATCCTCGCGTGCAGGACGTATTATAACACCCCTTTTTCATTCTGTCAACTGTTTTTCGCAGGAAAAAGTATTTAATTTTTTCTTTCTGTTTATACGTTATTCACATTTGTATGCTATACTGTTCTCATTCTCTATCAAAAGGGGTCATTGTATGCTTCAACTGAAAAACATAAAAAAGGATTATCCTGCCGGGAGCGGCGTGGTTCACGCGCTAAAGGGTATCGACTTGCAATTCCGCAAAAACGAGTTTGTTTCCATTCTCGGCCCATCAGGTTGCGGCAAAACCACGATGCTCAACATCATCGGCGGGTTGGATGCCTATACCGAAGGGGACCTTATCATCAACGGCCGTTCCACCAAAGATTTTAAAGACCGCGACTGGGACTCCTATCGCAATCATTCGGTGGGGTTTGTGTTTCAAAGTTACAACCTTATCCCCCACCAAAGCGTATTGCAAAACGTGGAACTCGCTTTGACGCTTTCGGGCGTATCCAAGGGTGAGCGCCGCCGCCGCGCCAAGGATGCCTTGGAACAGGTCGGGCTTGGCGACCAATTGAAGAAAAAACCGGGTGAAATGTCGGGCGGGCAAATGCAACGTGTTGCCATTGACCGCGCGCTCGTTAACAACCCCGATATCCTTTTGGCGGACGAACCAACCGGCGCACTGGACACGGAAACCAGCGTACAGGTAATGGAAATCCTCAAAGAAGTGGCCAAAGAACGATTGGTTGTGATGGTGACACACAACCCCGATCTGGCCGAAACCTATTCCACGCGCATCATCCGTATGTTAGACGGTGTGATTACCGACGATTCCGCGCCGTTTAGCGAGGAAGTTCTCCCCCCCGCCGACGACAAAAAGAAACGAGAGCGCAAACCGTCCATGTCGTTTGGCACGGCATTCACCTTATCGCTGAAAAACTTGTTTACCAAAAAAGGGCGCACCGCCCTCACTTCGTTTGCGGGTAGCATCGGCATCATCGGCATTGCGTTGATTTTGTCGGTATCGCAGGGAATGACGCGGTATATTGACGTATTGCAAGAGGATACGCTTTCGTCCTATCCGTTGACTTTGGAGTCGCAACATATGGATGCCGGCACGTTATTGCAAACGTTTATGGGTACGGCACAGTCCGCACAAGAGCACGAAAACGATGCCGTCTACCAAAAATCGGTGGTGTATGAACTGATCAATGCGCTCAACGAGTTGGAGGCCGATGAAAACGATTTGAAATCGTTTAAAGCGTTTTTGGAAGCGAAAATGGCGGATACCGAAGGCAACGCGGCGTTTAACGAGGCGCTCAACGGGGTGTCTTACTCGTATAACCTTGATTTGTTGGTATACACCAAAAACATAGACGGCAAGATCGTGCGTTCCGACAGCGAGGAACTGTTGCAAAACCTCATTGCGGAATATATGGGTATGAATATGTCCAACATGGAAAATGCCGCCTCGTCCTCGCCGATGTCCATGTTTATGCCCACTGCGATGAATATGGGGCTGTGGCAAGAAATGTTGTCTGCCAAAGATGGCGCCCTTATCAATCCCTTACTTGAAAAACAGTACGACGTCATACACGGCCGTTGGCCTACCGCTTACAACGAAGTGGTGTTGGTGGTAGACGAAAACAACGAACTGGACGATATGACACTCTATGCGTTAGGCCTCAAATCCGAGGAAGAGATTGACGCCATTATGAATGCCGCGCTGAACAAAACACCGCTGGACGTAACGGCAAAAAAATGGACATATGACGAAGTATGCGGCCGCACGTTCCGTGTGATCCTCAACGCGGACTGCTATTCTTACGACGAAAAAAGCGGTCTTTACACCGACTTGCGTGAAAACGAAACGGGACTGAAATACCTGTACGACAACGGTTTGGATTTGAAAGTGGTGGGGATTCTGCGCCCAAATGAAGAAGCGGTTTCCGCTATGCTTTCGGGTTCCATCGGTTACACCAAGGCACTTACCGAATACGTCATTAAGCAAGCCGACGGTTCCGCCGCCATTCAGGCACAACTGGACGACCCGCACACCGATATCTTCACGGGACTTCCTTTCAAAGAAGCCAGCGGTGAGTTGACCGATGAACAAAAAGAAACCGAATTCCGCGCGTATATCAAGGGGTTATCTCTCAAAGAAAAAGCGGCCGCTTACGTAAAAATTATGAGCATCCCCTCCAAGCAACAGTTGGATGAAAGCGTAAAGCAAGCGTTGAAAGGCGTTACGCGCGCCGATATGGAAAACACTCTTTCCCAAATGCTCACCCAACAGATGAGCGTAAATGAAAAAGATTTGGAAACCTATCTTTCGTCGATGAGTGACGACGATATGACCGACATGTTCACCCAGTTGCTTGAAAAACAGATCAAGGCACAATATGCCGCCGGTGTGCAAGCGCAAATGGCGGCTATGACCGACGAGCAGTTGGCGGGTGCGCTTTCGATGGCCTTGCCACACTACACCGCCGCCCAATGCGCTGTGTATTATGACGAACTGCTTACCTTCTCCGAGTCGTCTTATGAAGAAAACTTACACACACTCGGGTATCTCGACTTGGATACTCCCGCCTCCATCAACTTGTATGCCACCACCTTTGAAGGCAAAGACGTCCTTGAAGAGGTCATCGCCGAATACAACAACACGGTGGATGAGCTCTCCCGTATTACCTATACGGATTACATTGGACTGATGATGTCCTCCATCACCACCATCATCAACGCGATCACCTACGTGCTCATCGCGTTTGTGGCCATTTCGCTGGTGGTATCGTCCATTATGATCGGTGTCATCACCCTCATTTCGGTGCAAGAACGCACCAAAGAAATCGGCATCTTACGCGCCATCGGCGCCTCCAAGCGCAACGTATCGAGTATGTTTAATGCCGAAACGGTCATCATTGGTTTCACGTCGGGTTTGCTCGGTGTGGGCATTACCTATCTGCTTTGTATCCCCATCAACTTTATTCTTTACACGCTGACGGATATTGCTAACCTGCGTGCGTATTTGCCCGTTGAAGCGGCGATATTGCTTGTCGCCATCAGCGTGGGGCTCACCCTCATTTCGGGTATCATCCCCTCCCGCAGCGCCGCGAAAAAAGACCCCGTTGTGGCACTGAGAACGGAATAACGATATCCATATATACATGCATGCACCTGCCCATCGACAGGTGCTTGTTTGTTATTAATGCACAGTTGTCATGCGAATTTGATGTCTGCTATCTGCGCTTAACGGTAAACGGAGC
>JAZULW010000118.1:0-9038 GCA_045603285.1 Acutalibacteraceae bacterium
ATCAGTTACGATAACTTGGGTGTGGCGCGCCTTATTTATCAGTTGCCCACCACCTTGTGTGATATGTTCCTCAAAGAGGTGTTTAAGCGCGACTCGGTCGATTCTCTTGACCAGGAAACGCTCTTTACCATCCAAAAATTCTTTGAAAACAACTTGAACGTTTCTGAAACGTCACGCAAACTGTTCGTGCACCGTAACACGCTTGTGTATCGTTTGGAGAAGATCAAGCGCATCACCGGCCTTGATTTGAGAGAATTTGACGATGCCATTATCTTCAAAGTGGCCTTGATGGTGAAAAAATATTTGAATGCCAACCCGGTGAAGTATTAAGGAATTACCAATATATGTGGGTTGCGTTATAAAATCGGTTTGTGTAAAATAAAGGATAGCGATAGGAGGTGCGTTTTTTGATCGAGTTCAGAGGAGTACATAAAAAGTACGATACCGGCATCGAAGCCTTAAAAGGCGTGGATATTAAAATCGATGCGGGTGAATTTGTGTTTATTGTCGGCGCATCCGGTGCCGGTAAAAGCACCTTCCTAAAACTCATCACGCGTGAAGAGGTGGCCAATCAAGGGGAGGTCATTGTCAGTAATTTTAAATTATCCAAGCTCAAAAAACGCCAAATCCCGTATTTGCGCCGTTCGATGGGTATTGTGTTTCAAGATTTTCGTTTGATTGATACAATGACGGTGTACGACAACGTTGCCTTTGCCATGCGTGTAGTCGGTGCTTCTCAAAAAGACATTCGCAAACGCATCCCGTATGTGCTGGGGTTGGTGGGCTTGCAGAACAAAGCCAAAGCCTACCCGATGGAACTTTCCGGTGGTGAACAACAGCGCGTCGGTCTTGCGCGTGCGCTGGTGAACAACCCCTCTATGATCGTGGCGGACGAGCCTACGGGTAATATTGACCCCGATATGTCGTATGAAATTATGGAATTGCTTACCGAGATCAACCGCCGCGGCACTACGGTGATCATTGTCACGCACGAGCGCGACTTGGTAAAAGCCTTCCAGCGCCGTGTAATTGAAATTCGCGACGGCCTCGTCGTGTCCGATACAAAGGATGAGGAGGTGCCGTCGTATGAGATTTAATACGTTCCGCTACCTTGTGAAAGAGGGCTACCGCAGTTTGCGGAAAAACTTATTTATGTCGGCGGCATCGGTGCTGGTGCTCGTTTCGTGCTTGCTTATCACCGGCTGTGCCTATCTGGTGTTTGAAAATATCAATCATGGTTTTGAATGGGCGTACCAACAAAACATTGTAGTCGCGTATTCGGTTCAAGGTGCTACGGCAGAACAAAACACCGCTATCCAAACCGCTATTGATGGTATGGACAATGTAGCGGAAGTGATGTTTGAATCCAAAGAAGCATTGCTTGACCGTTACAGTGCCGAATTCGGCGAATTGCTGGATGATTTAAAAGAAGACAATCCTTTGCAAGATGCCTTTGTGATTCGCTTGAAAGATTTGTCGCTGTTTGATGATACCGTGGCGAAAATACAAGCCGTTGAAGGCGTAGATACGGTTGCTTACAATGCCGATCTTTCCAACCTGCTTGTGCGAGTTCGCAATATCGTACTCACTGTCGGGGGATGGGTCGTGTTGCTGTTGTTGCTCGTATCCTTGTTTATCATCTCCAACACCATCAAACTCACGGTGTATACACGCCGTTTGGAGATTCATATTATGCGCTCGGTGGGTGCTACTGCCGGATTCATTCGTTTCCCCTTTATGATTGAAGGCGCCATTTTAGGACTTACAGCGGGCACGCTTTCCTACGGGTTGGTGTTCGGCGCGTATCAAGTGGTGTGCCGCTATTTCCCTGCCACGGCCATGTTCGGCCTCATCCCGTTCTCGGCGGTGTGGTTCCCCTTACTGATTGGTTTCTTAGTCGGCGGTATGGTGGTCGGTCTGCTCGGCAGTTCTATCTCCACCGGCCGGTATTTGAAAGAACAAACCAGCAATTTGTAAAACAGGAGGTATAGGCTATGAGCCGTTTTAACATAGGGCAAGGTGTCGTAAAAATGGTTGCGCTTTGTGCGGCGATGGCTCTGTTTTTAGCCGTACCGGCGGCGTTTTCCACCCCTGCCGCGGCGGACGAAGTGTCCAACAAGCGCAATGAGATTGCACAGTTAAAGCAAGAACAAGCAGAACTGGAAGCCAGTATGAAAGACCTTGGTGACGATATTGATAGTCAACAAGCCAAGGTGCGTCAACTCAATAAAAAGGTAAAAAATTTAGAGAAACAAATCGAGGCGTACGAAACGCAAATTTCATTGCTCGATAAACAAATCGCCGAGCAAGATACGCGCATTGAAACCCTTAATCGTGAAATTCGGCAACAAGAAGCTTTGATGATTGCGCTTCTTAACAAACTGAAAAAGCGAGCATCGGCGATCACCAAAACCGGCAATTACTCTTCGTTTCAGATGTTGTTGGATACGGTGAAATACGAAGATTATCTTCTAAAATCGCAGATTTTGGAATGTATTGCTGACCACGATGAAGGTCTTATTGAAGAGGCCGAGCAAGAAAAGAAAGCCATCGCGGCCAAGCGCGGTGAGGTAGAGGCTGAAAAAGCCAAAACCATGGCCAATAAAACCGAGCAAGAAACACTGAAAGGCGAGCTTGACGGGCAGTTTGCCTCGCTGGATAAGTTGTATACGCAAGCGTATAACGAACAGGTTGCGCTTGAAAAGAAAATGGGTACCTATGAGGCTCGTCAGGCGAAACTAAAAAAAGCCGAAGAAGAATTGGAGCGCGAGATTGAAGAACTTCTCAACACGGCCACTTCCGCGACCTATGGCGGCAAAATGTATTGGCCGGTTCCCGGCGCCAATATGATTTCGTGTACGTACGGTCAAAAACCGACCTATTTTCACGGTGGCACCGATATTTGGGCACCCGGCATCTTGAAAAAGAAGATTGTCGCCTCGGCAGACGGCGTGGTAGTCAAATCGGTGAAGATGCATTACAGTTACGGAAACTACGTGATGGTAGACCACGGCTTTGATGAAAACGGCCGCCGTATTATGACGTTGTATGCGCATATGTACGCGGCACCGTCTGTGTCGGAAGGGCAACAAGTTTACGGAGGGAAAACGCAGTTGGGCCTTGTCGGCTCCACGGGCAACTCCACCGGTCCGCACTTGCATTTTGAAGTTCGTGTAAACGGCAAGCGTGTTGATCCGGTCGGTCAGGGTTATATTAAAAAACCGTAAAACAGAATCCATACAGCCCACGGACCGCTCTGTGGGCTGTTGTGTTTCCCTGTGTTTGAGGTGAGAGTATGAACAAAAAAATTTCGCTTGGTGTGGCGATCACGGTGATCATTTTGGCGGTGGCGCTTACACTTTCTGCCACCATGGTGTTATCCATGCGCTATTTTAGTTCGCTTGTAAGCAGCGTGGGGCAGCGCCAGGCCATGTACGATTATATTGACGAGATCGATGCCTCTGCACGTCAGTATTACACCATTGACGAGGAAAAGTTGCGTACGGCGTTGGCGGAAGGGTATATTGACGGCCTGAATGACCCGTATGCCGAATATCTATCCGTGGATGAATTCCAGGCCGTGCAAAACACATTGGCGGGTAACCGCACAGGATTCGGCTTGCAGATTAGCGTATCGCGTGAAAACAAGCTGGTCATTTCTCATGTCGATGCCAATTCTCCCGCCGCGTTATCAGGTGTTGTAAAAGGGGATATATTGGTGGCGATCGACGGCGAAGAACTGACGGGCGCCTCTTATACGGCGGCACAATCCAAACTGGATTCTTCTGAAAAACTCTTGCTTTCCGTCAGTCATATGGGCTTGCAGTCGGCAATGGAATTGGCTGCCAACACCTACACCGCGGTGAGTGTGGAAAGCCGTATTATCAGTGATAACGTTGGGTATATTGCTATTTCCGATTTTAACAACTTAACCCCCCTTCAGTTTAAAAATGCATATAACGAATTAACGCAAAACGGTGCTGCCTATTTTGTGTTTGACGTGCGCAACAATCGTGGCGGTTCTTTGGAAGCCGTTACCGATATTTTGGATTATCTGTTGCCGCGCGGTCCGTATGCGGTTTGCGAAGAAAAAGCCTTCAAAGAAACCTTTACCGCTGAAGATGCGTATGAATTGACACTTTCTACCGTAACACTTATTAACGGCAACACGTCAGGTGAGGCGGAATTGTTTGCCGCCGCATTGCAAGACCTTTCTAAAACCAAATTGGTGGGTACGACTACGGAAGGCAAAGCTGTTGCGCAAGGGTATTATTCGCTTGATTCTGACAAAGCCGCGGTTCGTCTTACTATCGGAAAACTCTCCTTAATGCAAAGCGGAACAACTTGGGCCGATACGGGGCTATATCCCAATGCGATGGTGGATTTACCGTATGACAAGCTGCTGTATTTCGACTTGCTGACGGATGCAGAAGACCCGCAGTTGCAAAAAGCCGTTGAGCTTGTGCGCGAGAATACGCAACTGTCAAACGGCGAAGAGGAAAATGTAAAAGTTCCCACAACCACAACCGCCAATACTACCGCAACTACCACCACAACACAATAACAAGCAAAAATGGCCGTTGCGTTCATCGAATGCAACGGGCATTTTTCATTCTGTTGTATAGGTGTTATAAAGTTCGTAATACGTTCGCTTTTTCTCCATCAATTCGTGGTGGGTGCCTTGCTCCACAATGCCTTCTTTGCCGATGACGATGATTTTGTCAGCATTTTTGATGGTGGTAAGACGGTGCGCAATAATAAGAGTGGTGCGCCCTTTCGCCAACCGTGATAAGGATTGTTGTACTAAGCGTTCACTTTCGTTATCCAAGGCGGAGGTGGCTTCATCCAAAATCAAGATTGGGGGATTTTTTAAAAACACACGCGCAATGGAAATGCGTTGTTTTTGTCCGCCTGAAAGTTTTACACCGCGTTCGCCCACATACGTGTCATAGCCGTTCGGAAGTTGACGAATGAAATCGTCTGCTCCTGCCATCACCGCGGCGTTATGGATCTCTTCTTGCGTTGCATCGGGTTTGCCATAGGCAATGTTTTCATATACCGAACCGGAGAAGAGATAGACGTCTTGTTGTACGATGCCGATGTTGTTGCGAAGTGACTCCAACGATAACTCCCGAATATCCACACTGTCAATTTCCACGGTGCCGTTTTCGATGTCATAAAAACGGGGAATAAGGGCGGAAATGGTGGTTTTGCCACCGCCCGATGGACCAACAAGCGCAACGCATTTGCCCGATTCAATGGTTAAATCCATACGGTGTAATACTTCTTCATTTTCTTCCGAATAACGGAATGTGACATCCTTAAAACGAATGTCTCCGCGCACGGCAGAGAGCGTTTGTGCATTGTCGGTGTTTACGATGGAAGGTTCCACGTCCATCACTTCAAAGAATCGTTCAATCCCGGTCATACCGCGTTGAAATTGCTCGGCAAATTCCACGATACGGCGAATGGAGTTGATAAGCGTACCCACAAATAATAAATACGCCACAAAATCAGGAGCGGTGAGGGTGCCGTTTCGCAGGAAGAAAGCACCGACCACCACGATGATGATATACATCAACCCGTCAAACAACCGTGTGGTTGATTGAAATCCGCCCATATAACGGTACACCTTTTTCTTAATGGCTAAGAATCCTTGGTTGCCTTTTTCAAATTTTTCTTTCTCAATATGTTCGTTGGCAAAGGATTTTACCACGCGGATACCGAGCAAACTATCTTCCACTTGCGAGTTGAGTTCGGCTACCTTCTTACGAGATTCGCGAAATCCCGCGCGCATACGTCTATTAAAAAAAGACAAGATGACGATCATGGGAGGAATGGTGGCAAATACAATGAGAGTCAGCCATAGGTTCATGGTACACAGAATACTGAACGATGCTACGATCTTGATGCCGGCAATGAAAAACTCCTCGGGGCAATGGTGTGAAAATTCCGTCACGTCAAACAGATCGTTGGTGATGCGCGACATCAATGTGCCAACCTTCGTGTTATCGTAATACGAAAACGGTAGTTTCATCAAATGGTCAAACATATCGCGCCGCAACTCGGTTTCAATGCGCGTGCCCATCACGTGCCCAACCGTGGCCATGTAGTAATAGGCGGCAGTGTCAATGATACGTAAGACGAGATAGAGTAGCCCACACCGCAAAATAAACGAAACGGTGAGGAGTGCAATGTCCGTGGTGGCGGCATCGGTGATGCGCCGCACGATCATCGGCAATACCAACTCGCACAATGTCGTCAATGAAGCGCAAAACAAGTCAAGTAATAAAATGCCCCCATATTTTCGGTAATACGGCAAAAAGCGTCGTATTTTTCCTGCAGTCTTCATAACGCATTTTCTCCTTTTCACAAATAACACTATGTATTATATCGCATTTGAAAGTGGTAATCAAGATTTTCTATACAAGAAATTGTGTGTGAAAGTGCGCAAGGAAGCCGTGGTATCGCTGGATGCCGAGGCGATGTCTAAGGCGATCGGGCAAACAAAAAACGCCGACCAAGCGGTGGCGTTTGCGGCGATCAACGATATTATGAAAAAGGGTAAGGTGACCAAAAGCGAACTCGGTACCGCGGCAGTAGTGCACGCGGCGGCGATGCTCAACGGTAACGTGCATCCCGTGGCGGTGTGTCTGCAGAAGAAAACGGACACCGATTGGAGCGTTGCGCGCCTTGTGGTCGACGGCGACGTGGTGTACGATGCGAGCCAATATGTAAACGAGAACGTTGGCGACGTGGACAGGAAAGCAAATCGTATTACCATGGAAGAATTTGCAAACAGAGATAGTGGTGTATGGCGTAACGTTGAGTATGAAGATGAAGCAACAAAAACGCAGATAACACAAAAAATTCATGACGCTATGGTAGCCGAAGGCAACGTGGTACACATTGCCGATGAAGACGTTCAAAAAGTGTCACAATCTTTCCCTGATCTTCGCGATATGAAGAAGAAGGAACGGTTGCCGTTGTTGAAAGAAGCTATTGCCAATGTCAAAGACAATCTTCGACAGTTTTTATCGAGCTTCAAAGGAGAGAGTTTTGAACTCGATGTCAATGGCAAAGTGTTGGAGGCAAAGCTCTATAGCACCGGAATCAACGAGGTCTTGGAAAAAATCACGCAACAAAAAGCGACGATGCTTTATAGCACAAAAGAGATTTTTCAAAACGCAAGGTATTTGTATTCCACGCCCGATTATAACGGTGATCCAAACGTATATCGGTGGAATTACTTTTACACACCTGTTCAAATCGGAGAAAGTATTGAAAGTGTTGTAGGGGTTAGAATAGCAATTCGCGATACTGCCAACCCCGCAGAAAGTCAAATATATCATTGGGGTATTAAAAAAGACGCACCCTTGGACGGTGTGGGACGCGGAACAAATGCCCGTATTTCCCACGGTGCCTCATCAGATGCATCTTCTGACAATATGGTAGCACAAGTGCCGCCTACTGTCAAGAATGAGTATGCGCAAAATAGTCTCGGAAATACCGAAAACGTTGACACCAGTATTTTGGATTTGGAGCAGACGGCGCTGGATCGGTCTTTTCTTTCGATGGACGAGAGCACCCGTGCGGATTTTGTACAACGGTTTGAAAAGGCGACGGGGACTCGCGTGGTGTTCGACGAAACGTTGGATGCCGGCGGTAAGTACGAAAACAAGGTCATTACGGTGAACCCCAACACCGACACGCCTATGACGGTGATCATTCACGAGTTGACGCACCATATTGAACAGACAGGTGACTACCGCGATATCCGTGATTTTGTGTTTTTCAAAAGCAAAATTTTCAAGGAGTGGATGCACTCGAAGGGATTCAGAAACATTGCGGAGTTTGCAGAAGCGGTCATACAGGCGCGTGCTCAAACCAAACATCCCCTCGGTCAAAACGGAGCGGATGCAAAACTTGAAGCTCGTGAAGAGATATTGGCAAATTTTATTGGCGAAAAATTGATCCGCGACGCCCGTGCTCTTGAAGAACTGTTGAAAGAAAAGCCGCGATGGTTTGTACGGATCCGCGATTGGTTTGCGAATCTTGTCCGTCATTTCCGCAGCACGCCGATGGAACGTGAACTGCACAAGATGGAGCAAATGTTCGCGAAAGCGGTGCAGTCAAGAGCGGGTGCTGATGCAATAGGAGGTGCCGAAAAATATTCGTTCCAAGGATACGCTGAGGATGGCCGAGGAAAATACCGTTCCAATTTTCCGCAAGGAACACCGAAACGCGCGAAGTCAGAGCGGATATTGCGATATATCCAAAACGCATGGTCCAAAAAACCGATTCGCCTCAAGATCAACGAAGGCGGAACAGAACGGTATATTTATGCGCAGTTTGACCCTACATACGACGAGAGCAAGCACGAGTTTAATGATGCAACAAAACTTATGGGTGGTAATCGTCACGGTACCGCTTCGGAGCAACGGGTAACCCTAGATCTTGCAGATGATTATTATCAACTAGCATCTGAGGCTACCTACAACTACTCCAAGGATGAGACCGGGAAGGATAATCCCACTCACAAAGACGTGAAGAAATGGCATTATTTTGTAAATAACATTTATTTTGCCGAACACGGAAGCGATAAATATAACCCGTATCGAGTTTCTATTAACATCAAGGAGAAGGCTGACGGTGAGTTTGTTTATAGCTTTTCGGCAGAAAAAATAAGAGGACAAGACGCCCCGCAGACTTTACATGCTGCAGTGAACGAAGGGGAAAACCCCAACGCAAACGACTTATCCTCTGACCCCATTAAACCACAAAATGGCAACGGTGTCAATACCCATTCTATGCAAAACGGGGCCAAATATTCCGTTTCATCTGTGATGGAACGTGAAAGTGCGCTCGAAGTTCAAGAAGAGCAACGCGGCTCTACCAGTGATGACGATCTGTTTGAATACACAGAGGAAGAATTGCGCGAAGAAGTGATGCGTCAACGTGAGGAGTTGCAACAACTTCGCGAATCAAATCGGTGGAACAAAAAGAAAAACCCGCTAAAATAGCGGGTTTACAAGGAT
>JAZULW010000119.1:0-4972 GCA_045603285.1 Acutalibacteraceae bacterium
GCTCGAAAAAGACAAAAAAGTCTTTGCGGAATTGTGTCAATAATTTTAGGAGGATATATTTATGGAAAAGAAATTGGTTTACACGGGTAAAACGAAAGATGTTTTTGCGCTTGATAACGGTAATTATTTACTGAAGTTTAAAGACGATTGCACCGGTAAAGACGGTGTGTTCGATCCCGGTGAAAATGCCGTTGGTCTCACCATTGACGGTGTGGGTGACGTAAACTTGCGTATGTCTATTTATTTCTTTGAAAAAGTGAATGCTGCCGGTATCAAAACGCACTATATCAGTGCCGATTTGAATGATACCACCATGGAAGTGTTGCCTGCCAAACCTTTCGGTAAGGGTCTGGAAGTCATCTGCCGCCACAAAGCGGTTGGCAGTTTCTACCGCCGTTACAGCGATTATATTGAAGAGGGTGCCGACCTTCCCGCTTATGTGGAAACTACCTTTAAGAACGACGAAAAAGGGGATCCGCTTGTTACCAAAGATGGTTTGGTTGACTTGGGTGTTATGACGGCCGACCAATACGATGATATCAAAGATATGACGCAAAAGATTACGCAAATCGTTGCTGACGATTTGAAAGAAAAAGGCTTGATCCTTTACGATATCAAGTTTGAATTCGGTTATGACGCCGACGGTAAAGTGATGTTGATCGACGAGATTGCGTCCGGCAATATGCGCGTGTACAAAGATGGTCAATACATTGATCCGATGACCTTGTCGGAATTGTTCTTTGCTTAATTTTTCGTTATAGAGAGGAGTCACCATGGGCGGTTTTTTCGGTGTGGTATGTGACCACGACGCCATTTCGGACGTTTTTTTTGGAACCGACTATCATTCGCATTTGGGTACGCGCCGTGCCGGTATGGCGGCTTATCATCCCGAAATCGGTTTACAGCGCGAGATACACAACATTGAAAACTCGCCGTTTCGAACCAAGTTTGAAGATGTGTTTGACGAGATGAAAGGGTTTGCGGCAATCGGTTGCATCAGTGATTCTGATCCCCAACCCTTGTTGGTCCGTTCCAATTGCGGTACCTTCGCCATTTGCACAATTGGCGTGATCAACAATGCGGATGCGCTTATTGCGCAGTATCTTTCCGATAACGGCGGCCATTTTAACGTGATGACCGGCGGCATCGTGAACAGTACGGAATTAACGGCGGCGTTGATCGGTCAAAAAGATAATTTTGCCGAAGGTATCCGTTTCGCACAAGAAGTGATCGAAGGTACTATGTCGATTCTGATCTTGTGTGATAACGGTGAACTCATTGCCGCGCGTGACCGATTGGGGCGTATTCCCGTTCAAATCGGCAAAAACGAGCATGGGTATTGCGTATCATTTGAGTCCTTTGCGTACAAGAAATTGGATTACGAAGATGAACGGGAACTTGGTCCCGGTGAAATCGTACGACTGACCGCCGATTCCTTGGAACAGTTGTCACCACCGGGTGAAGAAATGCATATGTGCGCCTTTCTTTGGTCCTATTTTGGTTATTCTACGTCCAATTACGAAGGAGTTAACGTAGAAGTAATGCGGTATCGCAACGGCGAAATCATGGCCGAGCACGATAAGGAAGTCGGGAACGCACAAGGCATCGACTATGTAAGTGGTGTTCCGGATTCGGGGACGCCGCACGCGATCGGGTATGCCAATAAAAGCGAAGTGCCGTTTTCACGCCCTTTCATCAAATATACGCCCACATGGCCGCGCAGTTTTATGTCTGCTAAGCAGTCCGACCGTAACCGCGTTGCTAAAATGAAACAGATCCCCGTGCACGAGTTGATTGAAGGGAAAAAACTTCTTTTTGTGGACGACTCCATCGTTCGCGGAACGCAGCTGAAAGAAACCGTAGATTTTCTCTATGACAACGGGGCGAAAGAAGTGCATATGCGCTCCGCCTGTCCGCCCATTATGTACGGTTGTAAGTTCCTCAATTTTTCACGCGCTACCAGCGATATGGACCTTATTGCCCGTCGAGTTATTTTGGAGTTAGAGGGGGAAGAAGGGTTCAACCATATGGAAGAATACAGTGACTCTTCCACCGAACGCGGACAAAATTTGCGCAAAGCAATTTGTGAAAAATTTCATTTTGCTTCACTGGAATTCCAATCTTTGGAAGGTGTTATTAAAGCCATCGGCTTAGAGCCGTGTAAATTATGTACCTACTGTTGGAACGGAAAGGAATAAAACACTATGAATATGCAATCTCATTCCGAAAGTTACGCAGCCGCCGGTGTCGATATCACTGCCGGTTACCGCGCGGTTGAATTGATGAAACAACACATTGCCAAAACAATGACGGCGGGCGTTTGCTCCGATGTCGGCGGTTTTGGCGGTTTGTTTGAACTGGACGTTACCGGTATGACCCGCCCTGTGTTGGTCAGTGGTACCGATGGCGTTGGAACGAAATTGAAATTGGCCTTTTTGATGGACAAGCATGATACGGTTGGTATTGACTGCGTGGCAATGTGTGTCAATGACATCATTTGCAGTGGTGCAAAACCCTTGTTTTTCCTTGATTACATTGCGTGCGGCAAAAACATCCCCGAACGCATTGCCGATATTGTAAAAGGCGTGTGTGACGGTTGCGTGCAGTCCGGCGCGGCGCTTATCGGTGGCGAAACGGCGGAAATGCCCGGTTTCTATCCGGTTGATGAATATGACCTTGCGGGTTACTGCACAGGTGTTGTGGACAAATGCAAAATTATTGACAATTCAACCATGTGTGAGGGCGATGTGCTGATTGCGCTCCCGTCGTCCGGTGTTCACTCCAACGGTTTCTCCTTGGTGCGCAAAGTGTTTGATGTGGAAAATGCCGATATCAAATCTCCCGTTGTGGAACTTGGCGGAAAATCCATCGGCGAAACCTTGCTTACCCCCACGCGCATTTACGTAAAACCGGTGCTTGCTTTGCTTGATGCCGTTCGAGTGAAAGGCATCTCACATATTACCGGCGGCGGTTTTTATGAGAACATTCCGCGCAGCATTCCCGAAGGATTGGGCGCGAAGATCGACCGTAGCGCGGTTCGTGTATTGCCCATTTTTGATTTGATTGCGAAAACCGGCAATATCAGCGAGCATGATATGTTCAACACCTTTAATATGGGCGTGGGTATGAGCATTGTCGTTGCCAAAGAAGATGCCGAAAGAGCGCTTGCTGTTTTGAAAGAAAATGGAGAAGATGCGTACTTTATCGGCGAAATCGTGAAATCCGAACAGCGGGTGATTTTGTGAAAGACGCACGTATAGCCGTTTTGGTTTCGGGTGGCGGCACCAATTTGCAAGCGCTTATTGATGCGCAATACAACAGCATTTTGACAAGCGGCAAACTTTCGTTGGTGATTTCCAACAAAGCCGATGCCTACGCACTCGAACGTGCTGCTAAGGCGAATATTGCCACTGCTACCGTCCTCAAAAAAGAATGCGGCTCTCAACAGGAGTTTGAACAACGTCTTGTTTGTTTGCTTGAAGAAAACAGCATCGATATTATTGTGCTGGCCGGCTTTATGGCGATCCTCAGTGAGGATTTTACCAAACGCTATCCCAGACGCATTATCAATGTGCACCCGGCCCTGATCCCCTCCTTTTGCGGAAAAGGGTTTTACGGTTTGCACGTGCACGAGGCGGCGCTGGCATACGGTGTTAAAGTGACCGGTGCCACGGTACACTTCGTAAACGAAATTCCCGATGGCGGCGAGATCATTATGCAAAAAGCGGTTGACGTACTTCCAAACGACACGCCCGAAACATTGCAACGACGTGTTATGGAACAGGCGGAATGGAAATTGCTTCCTGCCGCAGTCGAACTCGTTTGCAGTCAATTGTAAACAGAAAGAAAAGGTGTAAAAAATGGCTTTATATGATTTGAAAACTCTCTTGTCCGAAAATACATATCCCGGCCGCGGTATTGTGGTTGGCAAATCGGCAGACGGCAAGAAGGCAATGATCGCCTACTTCATTATGGGGCGCAGTGTCAACAGTCGTAATCGTGTGTTTGAAACGTTTGACGGCGGTATGAGAACCAAAGCGTTTGATGAATCCAAACTTGCCGATCCCAGTTTGATCATTTACAATCCATATTTGCACCTTGATAACATTGATATCGTCACAAACGGTGACCAAACCGACACCGTGTACGATTACATTAAGGAAAACGGGGAAGACGGTTATGCGTTTGAAAAATCACTTCACACCCGTGAGTTTGAGCCGGATGCGCCTAACTTCACCCCTCGTATTTCTGCTATTTTACATTATGGTGACAACGATTTCCGTTACAAACTCTCCATTTTGAAAAGCAACAACGGAAACCCGGATGCTTGTCAACGCTATTTCTTTAGTTACGCTCCGCTTAGCGGCATCGGCCACTTCATTCACACTTATAAATGCGACGGCGATCCCATTCCGTCTTTCTTTGGGGAACCAGAGGAGGTAGCGTTGCCAAATACGGCAGAAGAACTGGCCGATTTGGTGTGGGCCAATTTAAACGAGGATAACAAAGTATCCCTGTACGTTCGTTGTGTGCCGCTGGACGGCAGCACTCCCACACAGTTGATCATCAACAAAAACCAATAAGGAGCGTTCACGATGAAAGAATTTGAATTGAAGTATGGTTGCAATCCCAACCAAAAACCGGCTAAAATTTTTATGAACGATGGTGCGGAATTACCCATTGAAATTTTAAGCGGCCGTCCCGGCTATATCAATTTTATGGATGCCTTTAACTCTTGGCAATTGGTAAAAGAATTAAAAGAAGCTCTCGGCCTTCCTGCGGTAACGTCCTTTAAACACGTCAGTCCCACGTCCGCGGCGGTAGGTATTCCGTTGTCGGATAAATTGAAAAAAGCTTGCTTTGTGGACGACGTTGAGGGGCTGGACGATTCTCCTCTTGCTTGCGCGTATGCCCGTGCCCGTGGAACGGACCGTATGTGCTCATTCGGCGACTGGGTCGCCCTTTCCGATGT
>JAZULW010000120.1:0-8281 GCA_045603285.1 Acutalibacteraceae bacterium
GCGGGTTTATTTATTTTGTGGGTTTGTGAACAAGAATCAGAACGGTGACCGTTCCACCTATCAACAACACCGCCGCCACCGGGATGACCAGCACCCAAAAAGCGTTGTCACCGTAAGGGCGCGTATCGGAAATCGCAGGAAGTTCCTCGAACGTGGGGAACGTTGTGGTGGCTTTCGTGGTGGTTTTACGGGTTGTGGTCACCCGCGTGGTTTGCACCGCCGTCGTCGTGGTGGTCTGCGTGACGGTGGTCGTGGTCGATGCCGTGGTGGTGGTCGCCGTCGTGGTGGTCGTGCGGCGCGTGCCGAACGTCCAGGTGACGGTACGGGTCGGTTTTTTCGTTGCGGAAGTGGTGGCCGTGGTGATTTCCTCGGTGGGCGTGGTGCTTTGCTGTGCAGCCGTTGCCGTGGTGGTCAAGCCGGATTCGGTCGCCGTTGCCAACGATGAAAACGGCAACAACACAAACAACAACCACAGCCCTACCGCAACCGTGATTGCCTTTTTGACAACACGCATTTTCGCACACGCCCCCTTTCGTAAAAGAACAAACCCCATCATATCACACGGCAGCGCGACAAACAAGAGCCATACATAAAAAAGAGCCCCTTTTTTCAAAGGAGCTCTTTACCTCTTACGGAATGATGGGCAGATCTTTTTTGGCTTCGGCAATGATGTCGATGAATTTCTTCACCTGTTTGGTAATGGAGCCAAGGCCTTCTTTTTCGATCTTATCAAAGTCCATAAAGGTGCGGGCACCGGAAACGGCACACGCGCCGCATTTGATGAAGTCGGCCGCGTTGTCGGGGGTGATACCGCCCGAGGGGATGAGGTTCACGTCGGGGAAGACCATTTTAAGATTGGTCATATATTTGGCACCGCCGAGCGCACCGGGGAAAATTTTCACCATCGTGGCGCCCGCACGCATTGCGTTGAACACCTCGGTGGCGGAAAACGCGCCGCTGAACACGGGCACGTTGTAGCGGTTGGCCACGTCAATGACATCTTCGATAACACAGGGGTTAACGATGATGCTTCCGCCGTGCAAAATCACTTCACGTGCAGAGGCGGGATCAAGCACCGTACCGGCGGCCACCAACAGTTTGTCGCCGAAATGGGACGAGATGGCTTCAATGGCTTCGAGCACACCGGGAGTGGTCATCGTGACTTCGAGGACACGAGCGCCGCCATCATACATGGCTTGCGCGTAGGCAATATAATCGTCCTTGTGATGCAGTTTGATGCAGGGCAAAATACCCGTGGATTTGGTTTGTTGAATGACGTACTCTTTGAGGGACACATCTCTGCTTCTGCTCATAATACTTTCTCCTTATAATTTAATTTTGGCAATCATTTTCCCAAGCGGCGCCGGCTCGCCCACACAGATGCAGGGCATATGCGCGTCGTCTGCCAACGTGATCATAAAGTAACCGGGAAGCAAGGTGATCGCATCGCCCTCACCTTCCAAGTCGGCGGCATCTTTGGCCGCGTCATAACGGAGTTCTTTCAGTTTCTTCACATCGGCATAGCCGATCTTCTCTTTGCCGTATGCCACAAAATGAATGTCGGCATATTCACGGTGCGCTTCAAAATGGCATTCCTCTATCGGGCGGGTGTTCATCGGGCGCGCTTTTACGAGCACGTGGCTGTCCGGCACGGCGATATCCGCTTTTTCAAACGGCTCGCCCGATACGGTGGCAAAAAAGTCGAGGGCTTTTTGGTAATCGTCGCCCAACCAGTAGTAGTTGGCACGGTTGCGAATGTGATCGGTAATCATCGTTTACACCTCTTATCTCTGCACACGGCCGGACGCGTCGCCGCCGGCAAGACGTTTCACTTCGTCCAGCGTCGCGAGGTTAAAGTCGCCCGTGATGGTTTGTTTAAGGGCGGAAGCCGCCGTGGCGAATTCGCAGGTATCGGCAAGCGACATCCCGTTCAAAAGCCCGTAGATCATACCCGCCGCAAACGAGGCGCCACCACCACCGCGGTCGACGAGGTGGATGTCGTATTTCTTGGAACGGTAGAATTCGTTGCCGTCGTAAATGAGCGCCGACCAACCGTTGTCGGGAGCGGAATAGCTCTCGCGCAAGGTGGAACCAATGTATTTGAATCCGAATTTTTCTTTGAGTTGCACAAACACTTGTTTGTAGGCCTCAATATCCAGTTCGCCTTTGGTAATATCGGTATTAGCGGGTTTGAAGCCGAGCACTTTTTCGGCATCTTCCTCGTTGCCGATGCACACGTCCACGTATTGCATAAGCGGAATCATCACCGCTTGCGCTTGTTCGGGAGACCACAGTTTGCTGCGGTAGTTCAAGTCCACACTCACGGTAACGCCGTGTTTTTTGGCCGCTTTCATCGCCGCTTCGACCAACACGGCGGCCTTTTCACTGATGGCAGGGGTGATGCCCGCGACGTGGAACCAATCCGCATCGCCGAAAATGCCGTCGAAATCAAATTCGCTGGGATCGGCGGCGGAAATGGCGGAATATTTGCGATCGTACACGACGTTGGACGCTCTGACAGACGCGCCGTTTTCATAGAAGTTCAGTCCCATACGTTCGCCGCCGCGGACAATGTAGGAGGTATCCACCCCTTGCTCACGCAGTTTGTTGACCGCCGTTTGGCCGAGGGGATTCACGGGTAATTTGGTCACATAGCGTGTATCCAACCCGAACTTGGCAAGCGACACCGCCACAATGGACTCGTCGCCGCCGTAGTAGGCTTCATACTCAGTGGCTTGTTCAAACCGAAGGTTGTTTTTGGGCATAAATCGAATCATCATTTCGCCCATGGTTACGACTCTCATACTAGTTCCTCCTTTAACTCTTTCCGTAACTGTTTAAGAAATAGTCGCGCCCGCGGCGGACATTTTCTTCGCTGATAACTTGCATACCGCCTGCTGCCAACAGATGCAGATACATCTTGCAACTTTTCTCGGTCACTTGGCAGCACACGCGCGCCTCGGCAAGGGTTTTGCCGAAACACATCGGCCCGTGGTTGCGAATGAGCACGGCATTGGCATCCGTAATCGAAGCGGATACCACTTCACCGAGTTTGACGTGGTTATCCGACGGCACGAATTCGCTGGACAGCGGAATGGCACCGCCAAGCAGTTGGCACATCTCTTCCGAAATGACGGGTACCCCTTCGTCCCGTGCTGCGGCGGCCATACCATACGGCGAATGCATGTGAATGATGGCACCGACATCGGGGCGTTTGTTCATCACTCCGCGGTGAATTTCACGCTCACTGGTAGACAGGCGCGTGCCCGATACCTGTGTACCGTCGGGGGCCAGCACCACCAGATCGTCGGGGGTCATCGTTTCGTACTCCACTTTGGACGGGGTGATGAGAATGTTACCATCGTCCAAACGGACACTGATATTCCCCCACGTGGAAAACACAAGTCCTTGCGCTTTCAGCCATAGACACGTGTCGATCACATCGCGGCGCAATTCCAAACAATCGTTCATGGTTTCACTCCTCTATGTAGTCCCGATAGGTCGGGTTTAAGATTGTTTTCACGGTTCTTCCCGCAAAGAAATCCGCCACGTTTTTCGCTGCGGTCAACCCTGCTTTTTCGTGGCTTTCGATGGTACAAGCGCCCGAATGCGGCATCAACACCGTGTTTTTCGCCGTAAGAAGCGGGTTATCGGGCAGCGGCGGTTCGGGAGAAAACACATCCATTCCCGCACCCGCGATCACACCGTTGTTAAGCGCATCGGCCAAATCCTGCGCCACAACCAAACGTCCGCGGGCAGTGTTGATGAGAATGGCGGTGGATTTCATCTTGGACAAAAATTCTTGGTTGATCATCCCGTCGGTGGCAGGGGTGGACGGCACGTGCAAACTGATGATATCCGCCTGTTGTTGAATGGTGGGAATGTCGGCATAGGCAACGTTCAGCGCCTTAGCCGCCGCTTCGTCCCAATACAGGTCGTAGGCGATAACACGGCAGTCAAACCCCGATAACATTTTAGCGAGAGCCTTGGAAATGTCGCCAAACCCGATAATGCCCACCGTTTTGCCTTCCAGTTGCGTGCCGGTGCGGCTTTCAAAAAAACGACTCCAATCTCCGGCGCGAACTTCTTTGTCCGAATCGGGAATATGGCGAATGAGCGAGAGGATCAATCCCATCGCACATTCCGCCACGGCGGTGGAAAGCGTCCCCGCCGCGTTGCACACGGCCACACCGCATGCGGCCGCGGCGGCTTTGTCGATTTCATCGGTGCCCACGCCGTAGCGCGAAAGCAACTGCAGATCGCCCTTAAGAGCGTGAAACACTTCGGCGGGAAATTTTTCGCCCGCGGAAATGATCCCGTTGTACCCTTTGAGTTTGTCCACCCAATCGAGCGCGTTGCGCGTATCCATATTGAGAATATCGGCAGCAAGCCCGTTTTCTTCCAAATAGGCTTTGATACGGGTGCGGATGACAAGCGGTTGTTGCTTGCCGATGATGGCAATTTTCTTCATTCGTCTTCCTCTCCTATTTTCACGGCGATTTTGATGGTATCGTGATACTTTTCCCGTACAAAGCCGCCGAGACAATCGTCAAACGGCAACTCGTCGGTAATGATGGGCAATAGGTTGGGGCGGTGTTTTTCCAGCACGTTCAGGGCACCGCTTAACATATCCATTTCCCCCATCACACCAAACAAAAACAGAGCCTTGGACACGATGGTGTCGATGTTCACATCGTTTTCACGGTGGTCGTAAAATCCGATGAGCGCCACCGTAGCGCGAAAAGCGGCAACGTCAATGGCTTGTTTGAACGTTTCTTTTGCGCCGGAACATTCCAACACGAAATGGGCACCGACACCGTTGGTTTGCTCGTCAATGACGGTTTTAGGATCGTGCGTTTTGGTATTGATCGTGTAAGCTCCGAGCGTTTTGGCCACGCGCAATTTGTTCTCGTTGCGGCCAAGCATAAACACCGTTTTGGCACCGAGCGCTTTGGCGAGCACCACGGCGGCCATCCCGATACACCCCGTGCCGATAACCGCCACGGTGGAAGAAGGCGTAATGTTCATTCGTTTGATGCCGCCGTAGGCTACCGAAAACGGCTCGGCCAAAGACGCGGCTTTGAGCGAAATGCCCTCGGGAATTTTGTGGACGTGGTGCGAAGGGATCACGTAATATTCCGCAAACGCGCCATCGTATACCGGGTCAATGGTACCCACGTTGCGCATATGGCGGCAATGCTCGAAATCTCGTTTTAGGCACGCATCACATTCGCCGCAGGTGACGGCATTATCCCCCACCACGCGGTCCCCTTTTGCAAAGGCGGTGACGTGTTCACCCACCGCTTCCACCACGCCCGACCATTCGTGGCCAAGGCGCACCGGATACGTCACTTGCCCGTTTTCCGCAAAGCTGCAGTTGCCGGAGAACAAGTCTTGATCCGTTCCGCAAATGCCGCACCAACACACGCGCACCAGCACGTCATCGGCTCCCACCGTGGGGATCGGCAAGGTTTCAAAATGGGCGTTGCCGTATCCGTCGGCAAACAGTACTTTCATTTTGGTTTTCACACAGTCACCTCAAATCGTAAGGCTTTCCGCCGGTCGCATCAAGACGTACGGGCGGTCGGGACAACGGTTCTTCATTTCTTCCATAAAGAGTTGCGGATTGCCGCCGTGTTCGGCAAAGTTCCAATAGTGGCACGGCACGGTGAGGGTTGCACCAACAAGCGATGCCGCCAGGGCGCCTTCCCTCTCGTTCAAGTTTCCAAACGCACCGTTGATGGGCATAATGAACACATCCGGGTGTTGAACCGCGGGATTCCTAAAGTACGACTCCCGATAAGCGGTATCCCCCGCTATGTAAATCGTTTTGCCGTTGATTTCAATCAACAAGCCAATGGCATGGGGGGTTTCTTTCCCGTGGTCGCACGGCATCGCGGTAATACGCAATCCGTCACACGCAAACGTGTCCCCCACACTCAGATAGGTGAACCGCCTTGGAGGCAACCCTAATTTTTGCGCTTCCGCTTTGACATCGTACGCGGCCACCATTTGCGTTTTTGCATTTTCCAATATCGTGGGCACACTGTCGGGGTCAAAATGGTCGTAATGTGCGTGGGTGGCCACCAACACGTCCAAATTCAGGGTACGCGGGTCAAACAAATACGGCAACAATCGTTTAAACCCGAAATAACGGTGGCAACAGTCGGACAAATACAAATCCACCCCCACGCGAAGTCCCGTTTCGGTTTCAAACAGAAACCCTGCCTGACCGGCAAACGTCATCGTGACACCCATGCACTCACTCCTTTTCAAATTGCGTAACCGATTACGCATTCATAGTTACATTATAAAACGCGTTTTCCCTGTTGTCAAGGGGCGGTGTTGAAATTTGGAAAAGAAGGTGGTATAATAACCACACTATCGGTTGCCGAGAGGGTGAGCGCGATGAACGAAAAAAAGATAACGATATACGACATTGCCGAACGAAGCGGTTGTTCGGCAGTGACGGTGCACCGCGCTCTTTCGGGAAAGGGCCGCATCAGCGCCGCCACCAAGCAACGCGTGTTGCAGGTGGCCGAACAACTCGGTTACAAAGTCAACCCCGCCGCACAGGGGTTGCGCCGTACCCCCATCAAACTCGGGGCGGTGCTCTTCTGCCCGGTGGAAGAATACGTGGATGCGATAGCCGATGGGGTGCGCGCGTGCGCCGCCTCGCTTGAGAAATACAACGTGTCGGTGCAGTTGCACAAACTACCCTATACCGACAACACCGCCTGTGTGGCGGCTATGTGCGCGCGGATCGACGCGTTGGTGGAGGACGGATGCCGCGGCATTTTGCTCTTTTCTTCAGCCATGGTGGAAGAAATGGAACCTCTTTACACCTGTGTGGAACGCCACGCGAAAAACGGCATTCGTTTTGCCACCGTGGCCAACGACATTCCGCACATAAACAAAGCCGTACACGTGGGTGTCAACGCGTTCATGGCGGGTCAAATGGCGGCGGAACTGTTGTCGCTTTCGTGCCGCGGGCGGGCGGTAGCGTTGCTTGCGGCTTCCACCTCGTCCCCCGTTAACCGCGAGTACATTGAGGGATTTATGCAGTTCGCCGACGTGTTTTCGCGCGTGAGTTTGTACGAACATTTTGACGACAAAGAAAAAGTGGCCACGATTACACGGCAAATGTTGGCGGAAAATCCCGACCTGTGCGGCGTGTATATGACCACGGCCAGTTCGGTTCTTGCCTGTCGTTATATGGAAGACGACCTTGACCTTTCGGTGATCACCACCGACTTGCTTGCTGAAACCCCCTCGCTTTTGCAACAGAAAAAGGCGAATGCCGTTCTCTTCCAAAACCCGTTTAAACAAGGCCGCACCGCACTTCGCGCGTTATACGACTGCCTCGTGGAGAACCGTAACGGCGGCACCGCGCTGATCACACCGCATATTTTGCTTTCGTCTAACTTGGAATCGTATTTATTCGAAAAAGAGGAACCTCTCGATGAACATACACTGTAAAGAATACCTTTTCCCTTTTCGGGACGGGGAGTGTCACGCATCCACCGTGTTGCCGTTGCGTGACGGCACGGTGCTTGCCGCGTGGTTTGGCGGCACGCGTGAAGGAGCACCCGACGTGCAAATTTGGTACAGCCGCCGCGAAAACGGCGTGTGGGGCACACCGTGTGCCGTACCCACCGAAAGCCCTATTCAACATTGGAATCCCGTGTTGTTTGAAATGCAAGAGGGAACCGTGACCCTCTTTTACAAAGTGGGACACCCCATTGACGTGTGGAAAACCATGGCGGTTCATTCCACCGACGGCGGCCGCACGTGGTCGGCGCCATCCGAACTCGTCGCGGGAGATGGTTCGGGCGGGCGCGGCCCCGTAAAAAACAAACCCCTGTACACGAGCGACGGGCGTGTTCTTGCTCCCGCTTCCACCGAATGCGGCGGCGTGTGGCGGTGTTTTGTTGATGAGTTTGACGGGAGAAACTGGATAAAACGGGCCATTCCTGTTGAAAACGAGCATGTCGGGGTCATTCAACCGGCGTTGTGGGAATGCCCCGCAGGGCATATCCACGCATTGATGCGCTCCAACCAAGGGCGTGTTTACCGTGCCGATTCTGCAGATGGCGGCCGCACATGGTGTGCGTGCTACCCCACCGACCTACCCAACAACAACAGCGGGCTTGATTGTGTGATGACCGAAAACGGCACGCTTGTGTTGGTGTGTAATCCGGTGGAACAAACCGGCGGTACCCGTACGCCGCTTTCCGTCTTGGTGTCTGCCGATAACGGCGATACGTTTTCCAAAAGTTTG